>JAFZIW010000015.1 GCA_017554125.1 Clostridia bacterium
GGAACCTTCGGGGATGCAACAAGTATTCTGTCCTCGCCGTTAAACATAACCTCTCTGCCACCGTTAAAGAAGAATGTGACGTGAGCATATTTTTCGGTTTCGGCAATACGAAGCTGAGTCATATTAAGCTTTGAAAGAACTTCGCCAAGCGTATTCTCAAGAGTCTGCGGTTTGAAAGCAACCGTAACGTTAGGCATTGCTGCGTCATATTGCGTCATACAAACGTAAAATACATTCTGTCTGCCGCCTTTGCGCTCGAACCCGGCAAAATCATCGTCGACAAACGTGCGGGTAATTTCACGCGCTCTGTCCGGACGGAAATTAAAGAATATGACACTGTCGCCCGATTTTATACGCTCTGTACCGTCAACTACTGTCGGTAAAACGAACTCGTCGGTAATCAATTTTCCTTCTTCATCTTTAATGGTATACGACTCTCTTACCGCCGCCGCGGCATCGTTTGTATGAATACCGTCACCGTAAACAAGGGCGACATAGGCTTTTTCAACACGCTCCCAACGGTTATCACGGTCCATACCGTAGAATCTTCCCATAACAGTAGCGATTTTTCCACAGCCGAGTTCGGTAAGTTTCTTATTCAAAGTATCTATATAATCAGCGGCGCTTGCGGGCGGAACGTCACGGCCGTCAAGTAAAGCGTGAATATAAACTTTTTCAAGACCGTTCTTCTTTGCGAGGCTAATAAGTCCGTATAAGTGCTCAATGTGGCTATGTACGCCGCCGTCCGACAAAAGGCCCATAAGATGCAGGGAAGAACTGTTTCGCTCACAGTTTTTGACCGCGGAAAGAAAGGCTTCATTTTCAAAAAAGTCGCCGTCGTCAATCGCTTTTGTAATTCTTGTGAGTTCCTGATACACAACGCGCCCCGCGCCGATATTCGTATGTCCGACCTCGCTGTTGCCCATCTGACCGTCGGGAAGACCGACATCCAGACCGGACGCACCTATCTCAGTCGTAGGACAGTTGGCAAAAATAGCGTCTAATCGGGGTGTTGCGGCGGTTTTAATAGCGTTGCCGTTTACTTCCGGATTAATACCGAAACCGTCCATTATGGTTAAAACTACCGGTTTTTTCATAATAACACCTACTTGCTTGCCGCTTTAACAATAATTGAAAAATCTTCCGCCTTAAGGGAAGCGCCACCGATAAGTCCGCCGTCAACGTTGACTTTCGAAAGCAGTTCATCGGCATTTTTCGCATTCATCGAGCCGCCGTACTGAATGGTCATACCCTCGGCGGTATCACTATCGTAAATATCGGCAATAACGTCTCTTATAATAGCGCATACCTCTTCCGCCTGATCGCTCGTCGCTGTTTTACCCGTACCTATAGCCCAAACCGGTTCGTAAGCGATTATAACATTCTTTGCCGCCTCTTTTGAAACGTCAAAAAGTGCGATTTTAGTCTGCATTGCTACGAGTTCGGCTGTGATGCCTTGCTCACGCTGTTCAAGTGTTTCGCCAACGCAAAGTATAACCTTAAGGTCCTCTTCAAGAGCGTTTTTAAGTCTTTTATTAACGGTAACGTCAGTCTCACCGAAATACTGTCTGCGCTCGCTGTGACCGATTATAACGTATTTAACGCCCATTTCTTTAAGCATAACGGGGGATACCTCGCCGGTAAACGCGCCGCTCTTTTCAAAATGACAATTCTCCGCGCCGATTTCAATATTGGAACCCGCCGAGGCATTAAGCGCCGCGTCGATATCCACAAACGGTACGCAGAGTACCACTTTACAGTCAGCACCGGAAACAAGCGGCTTCATTTCGGAAATAAGCGCTTTGGTTTCGCTCGGCGTTTTATTCATTTTCCAGTTGCCCGCGATTATTGCTTCTCTGACAGTTTTTTTCATGTTGATTTCTCCTTCAAAAACAACGGCGACTTGAGACGTTGTATTCCAAGCCGCCGGATAGTTTATTTATTTATCATTGAGCGCGGCAATGCCCGGGAGTTCCTTACCTTCAAGGAATTCGAGCGAAGCGCCGCCGCCGGTTGAAATATGGGTCATCTTATCACCGAAACCGAGGTTGTTAACAGCCGCCGCAGAATCACCGCCGCCGATAACCGTTACGGCGTCGGTTTCCGCAAGGCTCTTGGCTACGGCAATAGTACCCTCGGCGAGAATCGGATTCTCGAATATGCCCATAGGTCCGTTCCAAACTACGGTTTTAGCGCTCTTAACCTCGTTTGCGTAAAGTTCCGCCGTTTTAGGACCGATATCAGCGCCCTCAAAACCGTCAGGTATCTTATCAGCGTCCACAACCGCGGTTTCAATCGGAGCGTCAATTGGGGAGGGGAATTCCTTAATTATTACGCAGTCAACGGGCAAAAGTATCTTAACGCCTTTTTCTTCCGCTTTTTTAAGCATATCCGCGCAATAATCGATTTTTTCTTTGTCAAGCAGAGAGTTACCGACACCGTAACCCTTTGCCGCAAGAAAGGTATAAGCCATACCGCCGCCAATAATAAGCGTATCAGCTTTATTTAAGAGGTTTTCAATAACCGAAAGCTTATCCGCAACCTTTGCGCCGCCAAGGATGGTAACGAAAGGACGAACCGGTGAATCAACCGCATTGCCGAGATATTTAAGCTCTTTACCGATAAGATAGCCGGCAACCGCTTCTTTAACGTAGGATACAACGCCCACGGTGGAGCAATGCGCTCTGTGAGCGGTACCGAACGCGTCGTTTACAAATACGTCGGCAAGCGAGCCGAGTTCTTTTGAAAACTCTTCGCCGTTCTTTGTTTCCTCGGCACGGTAGCGGGTATTCTGAAGAAGAACAACATCGCCGTCTTTCATTTCGGCGACCGCGCGCTTGGCGTTTTCACCGACAACATTATCATCCGCCGCAAATACAACGTCTTTGCCGAGAAGTTCGGAAAGTCTTTTTGCCACAGGCGCAAGTGAAAGCTCAGGTTTGGGTTCACCCTTCGGTTTGCCGAGATGTGAGCAAAGAATTACCTTGCCGCCGTCGGCAATGAGCTTTTTAATTGTGGGAAGCGCCGCGACAATACGGTTTTCATCGGTGATAACGCCCTCTTTGAGCGGAACGTTGAAATCACAGCGAACTAAAACCTTTTTGCCTTTTACGTTGATATCGTCTACGGTCTTTTTGTTTAATGCGTTCATTTTGGTTCATCCTTTCATATTTGAAAAATAACTGTTACTATTTTAACACATTTGCCAATAAATTCAATGTCTTTTAATAATAAATTATTCTGTATCTTCCCAGCGGTAATTGTGCAATTGACCGAAGTTTTGAAGTTCGGGGTAGTTCCACTGCCTTAAGACCTCATATACCGCTATTGCAACTGAATTTGACAGATTAAGACTTCTGATTTCATTTGCCATAGGTATTCTGACGCAACGTTCGGGGTTTTTAATCAGCAGTTCTTCAGGAAGACCTTTGGTTTCTTTTCCGAAAAGCAGGTAGACGTTATCCGGGAAAATAACCTCGGAATGAGTCTTTCTGCCCTTGGTTGTAAAGTAATAGAATTCTCCGCTGTTTTTTTCAAAAAACGTTTTCAGATTATCATAGTAGGTAATATCGAGAAAATGCCAGTAATCAAGCCCAGCGCGTTTTAGTTTTCTGTCGTCAATTCTGAAACCCATCGGACCTACTAAATGAAGCCGTGCGCCGGTAGCGGCACAGGTTCTTGCAACATTTCCGGTATTCTGAGGTATTTCTGGTTCGACCATAACAATGTTTATAACTGACATAATTTTTTTGCCTCACAAAAATAATGATAAAATATGCTTGTCAACCGGCGAGTGAAATGTTATAATAGCGTCGGTGATTTTATGAAATACAGTGCTGATGACTTAAAAAAAATCAGAGTATATGAAAGAAAAAACGGCATAACATACGAAAGCACCGGCGGCATATTATATAACCGACTGTTAATAATAGGTTTTCTTGCCTGGTTGTTTATGATGGTAATGCTACTGTTTTATACGCTTGGAGCCGGCATACTGCTACACGATAAGGTATGGAAATACAAAGAAATGCTTCCGTCCGGAAAATTTTCAATTATCGCGGTATTTATCGGCTTCGGCATACTGTTACTGACGCCTGTTCTGTATGCCTTCAAATTCAGACTTACAGCGTTTCTGTTAAACGTAGCGGCTATTCCGGTACTGTTCGGCGTTTTCGTTAAGCTTTCGCTTGTAAAGGACAGTATTACCGCCGCAACATCGCAAATAACCGAATACGACCCGGGATTTTTGGGATTGAAAAAACTCTTTTTCTGGCGCCATGGCGTACCTATGCTGATTGTTTTTGTATGTGTTACGTGGATTACGGTAATCGCCGTCAGAGAACGAGTTAAACTCCGCAGCGCCTACCGTCACATCCAAAACGATGAATATACGCCGCAAATAGTCAAAGAAGACGAATAATAAAACATTTTTGCGAAAAAATACTTCCTGGAAGGGAA
>JAFZIW010000016.1 GCA_017554125.1 Clostridia bacterium
CAATCCTGTAATTGAACTCCTCCGTCGGCGAAATATTCCAACCCACCATACCGAGGCTGAAATCACCGTTTATAAGAACGTTATCGCTTATAATTTCACCGTTAACGTTGCACTCGTAAAGCGCCATTTCGCCCCAGTATCCGGCGTTGCCGCCGAACTGCATAACGATACGGAAATAAGCGTTACCGTTGCTTCTGAGTTTTTCCGGCGTATGATAAACCTTATCAACAGAATTTTCCGGGAGAGGATTTGCTTTAAGTCTTTTATACTCCTCTTCACTGTAAACCTTACCGCATACGTTACAGGTATAAGTAGTAACGTCCGTACTTGTTGCCTCCTGTATCGATATCACCTTTTCCGTTTTTTGGGCGTAGGAAACCATCTGGTTACACTTATTGCACTTCTTAATCATACTGCTACCCAAAAACGGATCTATATTATCGCCCTTTTCATTTATAGCAAACATCTGAAGCGAATAAACGGAAAGGTCTCCCGGCTGCCACGGATGTACCGACCTTGCCACGAGCCGATAGTAGGTATCCGGTTTGAGACTTAAAAATGACTGGGCGAAGTTTTCCCACGAGCCCGCGTTGCGGTAAACCACCATTGACGGCGTATTGCCCTGCGGTTTTGTAAAGTAGCCATCCGGTATTTCGGCAAAATATGTATTCTTGAACGAGCCGGGTATCGTCCAACCCACGCTTCCTTCGGAAAAATCACCGTTTGAAAGCAGATTATTTTCCTTATCGGAAGTGTCTACAAGAACCGCGTTCGCAATGTATCCGGACACATATTCCGAACCGGCAAGAACCTTAAAGCTGAAATTATCCGAAGCGGCCGCGTCGGCGGGAAGAGTAAATGAATAACATTTTTTATACTCGTTTGCGGGGCTGTTATCAACAGCGTCCAAAGTAATCAGGTTTGTGCCTTTTTTATATGTGAGCTCCACGCCGGTATCGCCTTCATAACCGGGGTTTGCATATCTGAGATTAAAGGAAAGTTCGTATGAATTGCCGGGTACGAGCGTAACTGTCTGAGAAATACAGTTATCCGGTGAACCGCCTACAAATATGAACATTTTGGATACGGAGATAAGGAAATAGCCGCTCGCGCGAGCAGTGACTCCACTATCGCCCAAAGTGCCCTCAAACGTCCATCCGGTTAAATTACCGTCTATATACTCGGGGATATCCTTACTCTCCGTAAAGTTACCGTCCGACATAAGGTTGCTTCCTGTCGTTTCAAAACCGCTGTTCAGTTCATAAAGCTGGAAATTTCCTGCAACGCCATCAAAAGTATTCGCAAACGCGATACCTACGCGAAGATTATCACTCTCTTTAAGCGAACCCGGCGTTTTAAACTCGCAACTGTAACTGTAATAACCGTTTTCATCGATTTGTTCATTTGAAACGGTAACGTCTGTAAGGCTGCCGTCACCCAAAACCGATTTGATATACGGATTGGACTTCCCCTCTGTCGCCTTAACGTAATAGCTTAACTTATAATTTGTGTTCGGCTTGACCGTAACGGTCTGACCGATAGATCCGTTACCGTTTTTAACGGTCAGAACCGGAGTTCTAAAATAATTATCGGGTATTTCAAGTAATTTTACCGCAACGCCTTTGGCACCCTGATAGCGAAGATCCCATAAGCCCTTGTAGTTTCTTTCCGCCGTCATATTCAAAACAGTATCGTCGGTTATCGGTGTTATAAGGTTTTCGCCGACGGGATTACCGTTTTCAATTACGTATAACTGCGGATTGGCAAAATCGGCGCTGATGTCCTTCGCTTCGCCGCCGTTGCCGAAAAGGAAGCGTAAATCGCCGATATTGGCCAATTGTTCGCCGGTAAATGATTTTACTTTGAATTCAATAACGTGAATATTCTTCTCTTTGTCCAGATACTCATTATACTGGGATGCAATATTTCTGACGCCTATATAGGATCTGTACGTTTTTGAGCTCTTGTCATTATCGTACACACACAATGAAAAAGCAGGATTTCCGCTATTAACTAAAACGTCCGCTGTAAATCTGTACGTGGCATTGGGTATTACTTCAAAATCCTCGTCATAGTATTCAACGCGGTTATAGCTGTTGCCAGGTTCAATCCTGATCATCTTTTCAAGTTTGAATATACTTTCTTTTACGGGTATGGTAACCTCGATCTTTTTATCATCCGCATTCAGGTCCCATACCTTCTGTTCGGCGGAATTTCTTTTTATTTTGGGATTTATCATTTCCGCCAGAAGATTAGTGCCGACGGTAATACCACTGTCATCAATATTGTAAAGCTGTGCGTTTGCGACGACAACTCCGCAACTGCTGTTGCTGTCAATATTCCCTATAAGAATACGGATGTCGGAAATGTCTTTCTTTACCGTAAACGTAACTGTCTTCAGATATGTGTTCTTTTCGTACTCTTCATTGAAGTATGAAAGGAATTTCGCGCCGTCTTCTATCTCGGAATAACTTTCGCCGGCAGTACCGCCGATATTTTTGACGGCAAGCGAAAGCTGAGGATCACCCGAAACCGTCCTCATGTTCATAGTAAACCGATACATTTTGTCCGCCGACAGAGTAAGGGTGTTGTCGTTATATGAGATCTGAGCTCCCTTGGCATCATTTTTTATTTCGATCATGGCAGGCGAAGCTTTGAAATAATCCGCGGAATAATCGGTCAATTTGTATTCTTTGGAGGAAGAAACATAAACAACGTTCCATTTACTCTCTTGCAGTTCGTCGCCGTTTTTAACGGTACACAGAGAGTTCTCGTTGATATCGTCAATAATATTATCCTTACATACGATACCGCCGTCCGGTTTTGTGAAGCATTCGCAAACGCTCACGTTACCGATGGCGCAAACGCCCTTGGCTGAATCGGTACTGTAATTACCCGCCATTATTTCGAGTTTTGTTCTTTTTGTCTTTGAGGCAAAACGGACATAGAGTTTACCCGTCAATTCATCAAAATGCGAATCAAGAACGTTGAAATAACTTGCCTTGGCATTCTCAAGATAATAATTTCCCACTTTGACCCTGAAGGCCGGATCGGTATAATTGGTGTTTGAAACGTCGTCGTAATCAAATTCGCCGCTTAAAACCTTAAAGTCGGCAGTAAGCATATACTCGACGTTCTTTTCGGATACGAACGAACTGTTCTTATATATAATACGCGAAAACTGTTTTCCGACAACGTTCTGATAGATTTTGGCATCCGGTTGCGATGCAAAATAACTCGCGTCATAGCTGAAAAACTCTACTGCAGAGGCATTATCCGCATCGGTATGAACATTCCACATCTTCTCGGTATTGGCATCGTTTAATCCGATAAAGTTTACCGTGCTTGAGTTCAGGTCGGATATTAGTTGCTTTTCGCCGTTGCTCTTCATAAGAAATACACCCGCTACGGCAAGGCTCACATCCGTACGGTCGCCGAGACTGCCAATAACTATTTTAATAGCGTTGGCGTTTTTGCCGAGGGTGAACTTAGCGGAACGGTTAAACTTTTTACTGTCATATATTTCCGCTTCAACCCGAGTATAGGTTGTGCCGTTATCGGTAGAATAAAGGATATCAAAATCGGGTGTTGTACCGAACGTTTTATACTTGCATCCGAACACATAATCTCCGGCGGGGAGATTTACGTGGCTGTCGACATATTCGGCGTAAACGTTTTTTGCGCCTTTATAAATGCGCAGAGTATTTTCCGGCGCTGAAAACGGATTTAAGACCTCCGGAGTGAAATATCCGTCTTGATCTTCAAGGCTGATATCGGTCATATAGTTGTATATACCCATCCACTTGCCGGCAGGACCGTAGAATTTTAAATTATTATCCGTTTTAACTATCGAGATACTGGATA
>JAFZIW010000112.1 GCA_017554125.1 Clostridia bacterium
CGGTAAACCGCATTCCATACAGTTAAAGCAGAGATATTTTTTATCGAGATACTCGTCGTCAGTGCTCTTTATTACATAGGGCTTAAATGTGTAACGTGCAAAGAAATCGGGTGCGGAAGTATCTGTAATCATTGAAGAAAAAAGTTCGGCGTCATAGCATTTTTTCAGAAGCTTCGCGCAGACGGTACTGTCATTTTTGGCGTTGTGCAGTTCTATTTCGTCAATATTGATTTCAAAAACATTTGCCGCGTTAAGTAAGGAAATTTGTGCGGTGCATTCGATACCGCGTTCACGCATTATACACTGAATGTATTTTTGCAAATCAATATACTTTTCAATGCGAAGTTTAACTCCCGAAAGCAGGTTTTTTTCGTTTTCAAGAAGCGTATATATATCGGAATTACTCCAGGTCATGGTAACCGCGTCCTCACCGACCCAGTCGTTATACGCCGCAAATGCTTCATCGAGCGGAACGCCGGCAAGCATATCCTGTTTTGTAATTCCCGTCAGCTCCGCAAATCGCTTTGAAACACGTTTTGAAAAGGATGATTTAATTGTAACGTCAAAGGTATCGACAATATCAAACCGGTCATTGAGTTTTACGGCGCCGATTTGTAATATTTGATTTATAAACCGACCGATTTTCGGATAGTAAGAACCGTCCCATTCAAGATCAAGAATTATATAATTCATCACTTGTTCCTTGCCTCAAATTTCATCCGCTGTTCTTTATTGAGAATGCGCTTACGCAAACGTATACTGTTCGGTGTGATTTCGACGAGTTCATCGTCTTTTATAAAATCAAGCGACTGCTCAAGGCTCAAAATTGATGGCGGCGTAAGTCTAAGCGCCTCATCCGAGCCCGAGGCGCGGGTATTGGTCATATGTTTTTCTTTGCATACGTTGCAAACTATATCCTCGTTTTTCGGGTTTTCGCCGACAATCATACCCTCATATACCGGCGTTGACGGACCGATAAACAGACGACCGCGGCTTTGCGTATTGAAAAGACCGTAGCTTGTCGCAACGCCCGTTTCATGAGCTATAATTGAGCCGGTGTTGCGTTGCTCGATATCACCTTTATACGGCTCGTAATCAAAGAAAACGTGGCTCATAATGCCGTTACCGTTTGTATCGGTCAAAAACTGCGAACGGTAGCCGAGCAGTCCTCTCGCGGGTATCAGAAATTCAAGATGTGACATACCGCCCTCGCGCGTACCCATATTGCGTAACTCCGCGTGTCTTGTGCCGAGACGTTCCATAACCGAACCGACGTATTGTTCAGGTACTTCTATCATGAGCAGTTCAATCGGTTCAAGCAGTTTGCCATTCTCGTCTTTTTTATAGATAACGGTCGGCGGTGAAACCTGAAATTCATAACCTTGGCGGCGCATTGTTTCAATTAAAATAGAAAGATGTAATTCGCCCCTGCCGGAAACCTTGAATGTATCGGCGCTGTCGGTTTCCTCAACACGGAGGCTGACGTTTGTTAAAACCTCTCTGAAAAGTCGGTCGCGGAGATTTCTCGAAGTGACATATTTACCGTCTTTACCGGCAAAAGGTGAATTATTGACCATAAAGTTCATTGATAGCGTAGGCTCGTCAATTTTTACAAAAGGCAACGGTTCAACGTGATCAACGTCGCAGGCGGTCTCCCCTATTTCAAGTTCGGCAATACCCGAAACCTGAATAATATCGCCGATTTGAGCGGATTCAACCTCGGTGCGTTTAAGACCTTCTGTCATAAAAATCATGCCGATTTTAACATTTGTAAAGCTTCCGTCTTTATGGCAAAGCGAAACGGTCTGACCGACATGAGCAGTACCGCGTACAACTCTGCCTACACCGATCCTGCCTATGTAGTCATCATATTCGATATTGGTAAAAAGTATCTGTAAAGGAGCTTCGCTGTCGCCGCACGGAGGGTCGATTTCCTTAATGATTTCTTCAAAAAGCGGCTTCATATCCGTACCGGGCTTATCCGGCGAATAGGTCGCGTAGCCGTCACGCGCAGAGGCAAAAATCACCGGAAATTCTATCTGCTCGTCATCCGCGCCGAGTTCAATAAACAAATCGAGCACTTCATCGACAACCTCATACGGACGCGCCATCGGTCGGTCGATTTTGTTTATTACAACGACCGCCTTTTTGCCGAGTGACAGCGCTTTTTTAAGCACAAATCTTGTTTGCGGCATGCAACCTTCAAAAGCGTCAACGAGCAACAAAACGCCGTCGACCGTTTGCAGTATACGCTCAACCTCACCGCCGAAATCAGCGTGTCCCGGCGTATCAACGATATTTATTTTAACGCCGCCGTAGTAAACGCTTGTATTCTTCGAAAGTATGGTAATACCGCGCTCGCGTTCAAGATCGTTTGAATCCATAACGCGCTCGCTTACCGCCTCGTTTTCACGAAATGTACCGCTTTGCTGCAAAAGTTTGTCAACAAGCGTTGTCTTTCCGTGGTCAACGTGCGCAATAATTGCGACGTTTCTTAAATTTCCCCTTTTGGTTACTGCCACAAAATTCATCCCCTGAAAAATCTTTTACAACGGAATATTATAAATCTTTATGTATATATTGTCAAATAAAAAGTGCACCGGTCTTTCGACCGGTGCAAAATACAAAATTATCAGAATATCTGGACATCCCAATCCGAAAGATACTGGAAAAGCCTTGTGAGGTCTTTATTGTTAACACTGCCGTCACCGTTAACGTCAAGCGCGGCTTCGTTCACTTCGACATCCCAATCAGAGAGATACTGGAACAGACGGGTAAGGTCTTTATTGTTGACCGCTTTATCGCCGTTAATATCGCCGGGGATGTAATCGCCGGAAAGCTTCGGAATTACTTCATATTTGCCGGTATAGTAGCCGCAAACCGTACACATTTCCGCTTTAACACCGGGTTCGGTTGCCGTCGGTTCATATACTACAACCCACTCAAGAGTATGTCTTTCCTTATCGATTTGCCAATCGCAAAGTGTGCAGCTCTTCCAATGGTACGCCGCATCATACGTCCAACCGGGGATAATGATATGCTCGTGATCGGTGGGCTCTTCGCCGCCGGTGTAGTCGCCGCTGTTCGGGTCCATCGGATTTATAACAACCGGAACTCTTGTTTCAACGCCCTTGTAGCAAACGTAGAAA
>JAFZIW010000113.1 GCA_017554125.1 Clostridia bacterium
GTATCCCGCGCCCGAGGTCGTTCCGGTTTTAAGCCCGGTAGTCCCCTCGTAAAAGCGGACGAGCTTATTGGTGTTTACAAGCTCGCTTTCGCCGTCGCGCAGGCTATCCATCCAGACGGTCGAATATTTCTTTATAAGCGGATGTTTAAGCAGCTCGGCGGACATAAGCGCCACGTCGTGCGCGGTGCTTAAATGCCCCTCGGCGTCAAGACCGGTGGCGTTTTTGAAGACGGTGTTTGTCATACCGAGCGACTGCGCCTTTTTGTTCATCAGCGCGACGAAGCCCTCTTCGCTTCCTGCGACCTTTTCGGCGAGCGCCACCGTCGCGTCGTTTGCCGAGGCGATAACGGCGGCTTTAAGCAGGTCGTCTACCGTCATACTTTCGCCGACTTTAAGCCAGATTTGCGAGCCGCCCATACTCGCCGCGTGTTCGCTTGCCGTGACTACGTCCTCAACCGTAAAATCGCCGCGGTCTATCGCCTCCATTATCAGTACGAGCGACATGATTTTGGTGATAGAGGCGGGCGGCAGTTGCTCGTCGGGGTTGTTTTCGCAGAGCACAGTCAGCGTGTTCGGCTCGATAAGTACGGCGGAGCGCGCGGCAATTTCGAGCGTCGCCGAGGCGGGCGCGTCGGATATCGGAACGTCGACGTCGCTTATATCGCATTCGCTCGATACGGTTTTCGCGTTTGCCTTAAAAAGCGGCGAGAGGACCGTTGCCGCGCAAAGAAAAAGAACAAAACAGCATTTTATGATTTTCATAAAAATTCCCCTTTCGCATAATGTTTATGCGAAAGGGGCAAAATTCATCACAAATCGTAAATTATAAGAAGAGTGCCGCTTTTTACCGAAACCGTCGCGGCGGGTGACGCAAACGAGTTGCTCACGCCGAGCGGAAAGAAGCTTTCGAGCGTCGCGTCCTTAAGGGGATAAAAAAGCCCTTCAAGCGTAACGCCGCTCGCCTTGCCGCCGAAAGCGAAAACCGAAACCCTGCCGCTTCCGGTAAAGGTCGCGCTCCCGTCGGTCACGCAAAAGGCGACCTGACTGTCGGAATAAAGGCGCAAACTGCCGCCTTTTTTTGAAACGTCGGCGCAAATCTGTAAATTCGCCACGGTATGGTCGAGCAGTCCCCCTGCCGCGCCGAAAACGTGAAAATCGCGAAAGCCTCTGTCAAAAGCGTAGTCCACCGCGTAGCCGATATCGGTTTTATCCTTTATCACCGGCAGTTTTATGACGTTACCCTCGGGCGTAAAGCCCAGCGAATCGAAATCGCCGATTATGACGTCGGGCGTAACGCCCGCCCTTTCGAGCGTCAAAAGCCCTTTATCCGCCGCTATCACAAAATCGCCCTTTTTCGGGGAAATCGGCTTTTTTTCCGTCGGCAGAGCGCCGAAAATAAAACAGCGGCCGCTCATAAATCGGTTTTCTCAAAAAAGCGGATTTTCGCCATAATATATACCGCGGCGCAGGTCAGAATCATTTCGGGCAGCATATAGAATCCGTTATAACAGGCGGAATAGAGCAAAGGACGCCCGGCAAACGCCTTTCCGAAAAGACTGAACTGTTCAAAATTCGCAAAAATTATATAGCCCGAGGCGAAGTGACACAAAAACCTCAAAAGCAAAGCCAGCGCCGTGCCGAAAACAGGCGAGAGGGTCTTTTTTCTGCCGAAAATACCGGCTATTCCGAGAACGGTATACGCCGCGAAATAGTCAAGCGCGATACAACCGGCAAGCTGCGGACCCGAAAGTCCCCAACCGAGCAGTCCGCTCGAGGTTATGCCGAGGATCAGCTGCGCGCCCGAAAAAACAAAAGCCGAGGCAAACCCCCAAACGATACCGAAATTCAGCGAAACCAGCACAACGGGCAGCATTGAAAGCAGAGTAACGGTTCCGCCGAGCGGCAGTTTTATTACGGGTATCATGCTAAGCGCGGTGCCGAGCCCTACCATAATACCGCAAAATACAAGACGATAGGTTGACGTTTTCATAAAAATTCCTCCTTTAAATCAGACGTTTGCCGCCTGAAATCTGAAAAGCGCAACCCTTTCCGGATTGCGCTTGAAGGCGAGAGATATTTCCCTACGTCGGCATTATCCGAATCAGGTTACAGGTCGGCGCCATAGACCGCGGTCGGGCGCCCTCTCAGCCGGAGTTTCATCCGGCTCCCTTTTTATAAAACACATTCCTCATAAGCCTCCCTTGTGTAAAGGGTGAATCCCCACGGTGTGGGGAAACGTCGCCGCAGGCGACAAAGGGGACGGGCTCCTGTCAGGAGGTGGCTTTGCCGCAGGCAAAGCCGGAGGGATTGCGTTTCCGTATGTTAGTATACCACTATTTTGGGTATTGTCAAGCCCCGAAATACCAGTTGTTGTATGGCGTTTTTTCTTTATAAAAAGGGCTTGACAACGGTATTCCTTTGTGATAGAATAGTCAAGCCGCATATTGCGGGCTTTTTAAGCTATGCCCGAAAAAGGCATACGCCTGTCAGTAGCGAGACTGTAAAATATCAGGTAGGTGTAAAAGATGTACGCGATTATCGAAACCGGCGGAAAGCAGTACCGCGTTCAGAGCGGCGACGTTATTTACGTTGAGAAGCTGGGCGCCGAGGTAGACGAAGAGGTCACCTTTGACAAAGTCGTTGCCGTAAGCAACAAGACCCTCAAGGTCGGCAAGCCTTATGTTAAGGACGCTTTTGTAAAGGGTACCGTTCTTAAAAACGGTAAGGGCAAAAAGGTAAACATATTTACCTACAAGCCCAAGAAGAGCTGTTCGCGCAGAAAGGGTCACAGACAGCCGTATACGAAAGTACAGATCGGCGAAATCGGTTGATTTTTATGACCAAAGCAAAGTTCTTTGAGCATAACGGCGCCGTTTACGGGTTCCTCATTGAGGGACACAGTACCAAAACGGCTTCGGACGGGGAAGGCAGGGCGCTTTGCGCGGCGGTATCAAGCGCGGCGTATATGGCGGCCAACACGGTCACCGAGGTAATAGGCGACAGCGCCGAATCCGAAGTGAGCGACGGCAAAATGCTTTTTTGCGTCAGCAAGCCGAGCGAGAGCACCGTAAAAGTGCTCGGCGGCTTGAAGCTTCATTTGAGCGAACTTTCAAAACAGTACGGAAAACGACTTATAATCATCACGGAGGTGTAGTAAATGTTAAAGGTAAACATAGCTCTTTTTGCTCATAAAAAAGGTATGGGCTCAACAAAGAACGGCCGTGACAGCGAAGCCAAACGCTTAGGCGTTAAACGCGGCGACGGTCAGTTTGTTTTGGCGGGTAATATTCTTGTTCGCCAGAGAGGAACGCATATTCACGCGGGCAACAACGTAGGCCGCGGTTCGGATGATACTTTGTTCGCGCTTATCGACGGAAAGGTCAAGTTCGAGCGCCTCGGTAAAGACCGCAAGCAAGTCAGTATCTACGCGGTAGAGCAATAATAAAGAGCCGGGTGCAACAACCCGGCTTTTGATTTGTATATGGTGTGAGAGGTAATTGTTATGAAAGAATGTCATGTGTGTCACTTTATGTGTGAAGATTCGGCGGAGATTTGCCCGATATGCGGCGCGGAGCTGACTTTTGAGGCGGAAAACGCCGAGACGGCGGAAATGGAGAATCCGGTGCTCGCCGTCAGTGTGGACAGTCCGGTTACCGCGGAAATTTTTACCGATATATTAAGTGAAAACGGCATTTTATTCAGCGTAGACGAAAAGGGCGATTTTCTGCATACCGGCTTCGGCGGCGGATTTTTCGCGGTCGACGTCTACGTTGACGAAAAAGACCTTGACACGGCGAAGGACCTTTACCGTAATCTTGCCGAAAGCGATATTCCCTTCGACGGCGAATTTGAAGATTTTGAAGAATCGGACGGCGAAACAGACGGAGAAGTATAATGTTTGTCGATATAGCGAAAATTCATCTTAAAGCCGGCAACGGCGGCGACGGCGCGGTTTCTTTCCACCGCGAAAAGTACGTTGCCGCGGGCGGACCGGACGGCGGCGACGGGGGCAGAGGCGGCGATATAGTATTTGTCGCCGACCGCAACCTTTCCACGCTCGCCGATTTCAGATATAAACGTAAATACACAGCCGAAAACGGCGAAAACGGCAAGGCGGGCAGAGGTTCGGGCAAGAGCGCTAACGACCTTATAATCCGCGTGCCGGAAGGGACCCTCATAAAAGACGCCGAGGACGGCCGAATAATAGCCGATATTTCGGAAAGCACGCCGACCGTCATTGCCAAAGGCGGCAAAGGTGGATGGGGCAACACCCATTTTGCCACGCCCACAAGGCAGGTGCCGCGTTTTGCCAAGCGCGGAGCCGAGGGCGAGGAATTGGACGTTACCCTTGAACTTAAACTCCTTGCCGACGTGGGGCTGATAGGTTTTCCAAACGTCGGCAAATCGACCCTTATATCGGTAGTCAGCGAGGCGAAGCCCAAGATAGCCAACTATCATTTTACAACCCTTACCCCGGTGCTCGGCGTGGTACGTATGGGCGAGGGCTCGTCTTTCGTAATGGCGGACATCCCCGGTCTTATCGAGGGCGCCGGCGAGGGTGTGGGCCTCGGTCACGAGTTTTTGCGCCACGTTGAGCGGTGCAGACTGCTACTGCACGTTCTCGACGTTTCGGGCAGTGAAGGCAGAGATCCCGTTGAAGATTTTGAAAAGATAAACCGCGAGCTTTCGGTTTACAGCAAGGAATTAAGCGGCCGCCCGCAGATAGTGGTCGGCAACAAGTGCGATTTATGCGACGAGGCGCAGGTGGCGCGTGTGCGCGAGTTTTTCGAGAGCAAGGGCTACGCCTTTTTCCCCGTAATGGCGGCGATAGCCGAGGGGACGGGCGAACTTGTCAACTACGTTGCGGCCAGGCTTCAAAAACTGCCGCCCGTAAAACGGTTCGAGGCAGAGCCGAAACCGAAGGAAGACCTTTTGAAGCCCCAAAAGCGTACCTTTAATATCCGCGTCTGCGAGGGCGTGTATATTGTTGAGGACGCGCCGTGGCTTCTCGAGATAATGAACGATATCAACCCCGATGACTACGAGTCTTTGCAATATTTCGAGCGCGTGCTTCGCTCGTCGGGGATAATCGACGCCCTTAAAAAGAGCGGAATAAGCGAGGGCGACACGGTCAGCGTTTACGAGGTTGAATTTGATTACGTTGAGTAGGTAAAAAAATGGATAGTATTAAACAGTTAAGCCCGTCGGTGCTGTCTTTTGTGGGTGACGCGGTGTACACCTTGCTTGTGCGCTCGGCTCTCGCCGATAAAAGCCGCCCGTCCGGCGCGCTTCACGATATGGCGGTCGAGTTCGTTTCGGCGACCTCGCAGGCGGCGGCGTTTGAAAAAATCAGGGACAGTTTGACCGAGGAAGAACTCGAAATCTTTAACCGCGGCAGGAATTTCCATACGAACAACACCCCGAAATCGGCAAGACCCGCCGATTATCACACCGCGACCGGGCTTGAATGCGTATTCGGCTTTCTGCACCTTTCGGGAAAAACAGAACGGATAAAAGAACTTTTCGATTTGATAACGAAGGAAAAATAAAGAAAAAAACAAATCATTGTGCGTTTGTACGGGCGGATAATCCGCCCGTATTGTTTTATGCGAAAACAAAAAAACATTTCACATTTTGATATCATGATATCATGATATCAAAAGTAAGAAAAAAGGTGCGGCGGGTTTCCCCGCCGCGTTTTATATGTCTGACGTCTGTCATCTGCCGTCTGACGTCTGTCTTGCCACCCCGTCTTTTATCGCGGCCTCGGCGACGGCGCTTGCCACCGCGTCCTTAATGCGCTTATCGAAGGCGTGTGGGATTATGTAATCGGCGCAAAGCTCTTTTTCGCTTACGAGCGAGGCGATAGCTTCCGCCGCCGCGATTTTCATATTCTCGGTGACGGCTTTGGCTCTTACGTCAAGAGCGCCGCGGAAAATACCGGGGAACGCCAAGACGTTGTTTATCTGATTTGTAAAATCGGAGCGTCCGGTGCCGACTATCGCCGCGCCCGCCTCTTTTGCAAGGTCGGGCATAATCTCCGGAACCGGGTTCGCCATGGGGAAAACGATAGAGTTTTCGTTCATCGAGGCGACCATTTCCTTTGAAACAACGCCGGGAGCCGAAACGCCTATAAACACGTCGGCGTTTTTCATTACGTCGGCAAGCGTTCCGCGTTCGAGTTTCGGGTTGGTTTTTTCCGAGAGTATTTTATGCGCGGGAGAAAGGGTATCGTCGCCTTTGCATATCGCGCCGAACTTATCGCAGAGGACAAGATTTTTAAGACCGAGTTTCAGTAGCAATTCGGCTATCGCGGTACCTGCCGCGCCGGCTCCGTTTATTACGCACTTTATACCGTGAATATCCTTTTTTGCTACTTTAAGCGCGTTTATAAGGGCGGCGGCAAGGCATATCGCCGTGCCGTGCTGGTCGTCGTGGAACACCGGGATATCACACCGGGCTTTCAGCTTCTCCTCTATCTCAAAACAGCGGGGAGCGGCGATATCTTCAAGGTTTATACCGCCGAACGAGCCGGAGATATTGTAGACCGTTTCCACGATTTCGTCAACGTCCTTGGTGCGCAGGCAAATCGGTATCGCGTCGACGCCGCCGAACTCCTTGAAAAGCACGCACTTGCCTTCCATAACCGGCATACCGGCTTCCGGACCTATATCGCCGAGACCCAAAACGGCGGTGCCGTCGGTAATAACGGCGACCGTGTTCCAGCGGCGGGTAAGCGTCCAGCTTTTATTGTAATCTTCCTTTATCGCAAGACACGGCTCGGCAACGCCCGGAGTATAGGCGAGCGAGAGCGCGTCCGCGTTATCGACCTTTGCGCGGGCGACAACTTCGATTTTTCCTTTCCATTCGCCGTGAAGGCGCAAAGATTCTTTCCGATAGTCCATTTTTATCCCCTTCTTATATATCTCTTTCGATGTGCGCTTTTATTTTTTTGTCGCTTTCGTAGCCGGTGTAGCCCTCTTCCCACGGGAAGACGTAGCTTAGTTTCAGTTCATCTCTTACGGCGTTGATTTCGTCCTGTACCGATTCGTTTATCGGCACGCCGCTTTCCTCGCGGTTTTTCCAGATTTCATACTCTTTTTCGCCGGCGGTGTAAATGCGGGTCTCGCCCGGCGCTTTTCTCGCCGTTCTCACCTTGCGGATGATATCGCCCGCCTTTTTGCGGCAAAGCTCCTCGCCCAAAAAATGATTTGTATCAATGGCGATAAAGAAATGACCGAGGTGATATGGGCGGATATTGCCGTTTTCATCTTTGCCGTCGAGGTCTTTGAGGTTCGAACCGTCCTGGAGAACGGAGGACAAAAACTCAACGAACATGGCAAAGCCGTAGCCTTTATAGCCGCCGAGCGCCTCGCCTATACCGCCGAGCGTGGTCAGCGCGGCAGAGCCCTCGCGTATTTTTTTAAGCGCCACGCCCGCGTCGCCCTCAACGGGTGAGCCGTCGATACCGACTATTGTGCCGGGATGGACCGGCTCGTTTATACGGGCGTAGTATTCTATTTTTCCGTTTTGGGTTATCGAGGTGGCGCAGTCAAAGTTGAAATCAAACGCCTCATCGCTCGGAACGCCCAACGTAAACGGGTTGGTACCGAACATACCCTCGGTGCCGAGAGTCGGCGCGACAGAGGGGCGCGCGTTGGTGCCGGTCATACCGATACAGCCGTTTTCGGTGGCGAGCGAGGTATAGTAGCCGGCTATGCCGTAGTGACAGGAATTGCGGACAACGACCATGCCGAGACCGTATTTTTTCGCCTTTTCGATAGCCATTTTCATAGCGCGGGTGCCGATTACCTGACCCATGCCGTTGTGACCGTCGATAACGGCGGTGGTTTCGGTTTCCTTTATTATTTCAAAATCAGTCGTCGCGGACTGAATACCCGCCTTTATCCGGTCAAGATAAACCGGCTTGAAGCGGTTGCAGCCATGGCTTTCAATTCCGCGCTTGTCCGATTCGAGAAGAACGTCGGTGCAGATTTCCGCCTCGTCTCTCGGCACTCCGTAGCCGACGAAAGCGTCGGTCACAAAATCGGTTATCAGCGCCCACGGGCAGGTTACTTTTGGCATAAAAAGACCTCTTTTCATAATTTCTTTGCTTTTATTAAGCCGTAACAAGACCTGTTACGGTTTTGTATGCACGTCGAGTTGATTATACGGTACCGAAATACCGTTCTTCGCCATTACGTCAAGCACGGTATGCAAAACGTCGCGGCGGGTTTGAAGCTTTTTGGCGGTGTCCTTAAAAGTCACCTTTATAAGATAGTTTATCGATGAATCGGCAAGCGCGGTCACGCCGAGGTATTTGCAGTCGGCGACGTTTTTGTTTTTCTTCGCCTCGTCCACGATTTCCGATACGGTCGTTTCCGCTTCGTCCAGCGGCGTTTCGTAGGGCATGGGGAAACTTATATAGGTGCAGTCGCTGACAAGCCCGATAGCCTCGATTCTTCTGTTCGGCACCGATACCACGTAGTCGGTTTTGAGCATTTTGATTTTGGTCGTTTTAAGCCCCATTTCGAGAACCACGCCCTCGGAGCCCTCGAAATCTATGATATCGCCGACCTTAAAGTAATTGTCGGATACGATATCGAGACCGCGGAAAATATCTTTCAGCGCGTCCTGTACCGCGAGACCGAGTATCGCGCCGGCGATACCGAGACCCGCCACCATAGAGGTTATGTTTACGTTGTTTACCTGTAAAATGAGGAAGATACAGAAAATCAAAACGGCGTATTTGAGAACGCTGTTTACAAGGTGTAAATAGGTTTCGTTGCGCTTTTTTTCAAGCTCTTTAAGACGGCGCGCGCGGGAACGCAGTATAAGCGATACCAGCTTATAGAAAACTATCGCCGCCACGATTACCAGCGCGGTTTTGACCAGCCGCAGCGAGAGCACGTATTCGATTTTTTCGATGATTTCCTTAAAAGTCATTTCTTCACCAAAACCTTTTCGATTTTTCCGATAACCGCGTAATGAAGGTCGCCGTCGTACCATTTTTGAAGCGGCTCTTTATCGGTAAAGTTCGCGTCGGTAAGTTCCCCGACGTACTGCTTTTTACAGATTATCACCAGCCGCGCCTCGCAAAAATACGGCGCTTTCTCGCAAAAGCAGGGAGTAAGCCCCGTAAGGGCGGTTTTGTCAACGTCTCTGCCCGACATATTGCCGCAAACCTTATGTATTTCTTTGTTGTCGCCGTAAAAGGAAAGCGAAAAATAATCGCTTTTGTTTATAAAGTCCATAGTGTACCGAGTGGGGCGCACCATAATAAGCGCGCTGTGGTTGCCCCACATTTCGCCCATAAAGCCCCAGGACGCCGTCATCATATTGTAGCCGCTTTTGTTTCCGGCGGTGATGAGCATCCATTCGCGGCTTATCATATCGATTATGTTTTCGCCGATATCGGTCGCTTTTATTTCTCTGAACACTCTGTTTTGCTCCTTTTTGCTAAATTCTGTTCCATTTCCTTATGTATGAGCTCGGCAAGCTCGGTGGTGTTCATGGTTGAAACCTCATCCGCCGGGATAACTTTCAGCACGTCAAAATAAACCGTGCTTTTCTTGCGAAAGAGGGTTTTAACCGCCGTATTGGTGCCGGTAACGGTGCAAACGATAACGGGACAGTGCGCGCGAAGCGCTATTTTGAAAGCGCCGTTTCTGAATTCATGCAGTTCGCCGTCGAGACTTGTATACCCCTCGGGGAATACGCCGACGCTCGCCGTTTTGCTTTTTATAAGGTCGACTGCGCGAAGTATTGTTTTTGCCGCCTCGCGGTTGTTTTCCCGGTCGATAGGCAGACAGTTGAGCTTGTGCATATACCGCGCCACAAAAGGCATTTCGGTATAGATTTCCTTTTTGCCGATGAAGCCGGGGCTCAAATCAGGCAGTTCTTTAAGTATTACCGCGGGGTCGATAGAGTGAAGATGATTACATACTATCATGGCGGGGAAAACGCCTTCGGCCTTTTCGGTACCGGTGCTTATTACCTTCACGCGTACTATCTTGAAAAGCGAGGGGAGCGTAAGGTTTACGAGCCCTCTGTAAAAGCGCGAGCGCCCGGTCACCGGCTTGCTCAGATTTACGCAGTATCCGCAAAGCACGAAGAAAGCCAGGTGAATCGCCGTCAGCGCGACAAATATGCCGATAAAGAGCAGCGGAACGAGCCAAACCGCCGACGCCGTATGCAAAAAGGGATGAAAGCGGTCTATTACGGGTATTGCCGCGGCGGCGGCAACAAGGTAAACAGATAACATTCTTTACCACCTTTCGGTGTCAGTTTTGTTTTCTTACGATTTTATATTCGTCGTAAAGGTCGAAATACGGGCATTTGTAAGAAACGCCGCCGAAGAGCCTTGCGA
>JAFZIW010000114.1 GCA_017554125.1 Clostridia bacterium
GGTATCCAACCGGCAATGCAAAGCACCAGGCAGTCAAAATCTTTACCCTCAAGCGCGGCGTACGCCTTTGCTATATCCTTCTCCTCATAATCGTCGGTTACAGGATAAACGCTTATAAGGTCAAGTCCCTCGGCTTTAAGCGATTCCTCGGCGGCTTTACACTTGTTGATAATAATATCAACCGGCGTATTCACCTCACCGAAACCTACAAACGCAGTTTTACTCATACTATCATCCTTTCATTTATAACACTAAAAAATTCTTTTGATTTTTCAATATTTTTCGCTTAAAGCTCACCGTCCGGGTCGGTGTTCTTTGCGCGGGTTTTGCAAAATTCGAGGAATTTCACCCATTCCTGCGGGTCTAAAAACAGGTTTTTGCCCGTTTCTTTAAGTATCTTTGCTTTTTCGGCGGTATTGTTATTCCAACAATGATTGCCTATAAATATATCGACCTTTTCTTTAAGCAGTCTGTCACAACTGTTAAGGTAATCGTTAAGGCATCCGTCATAATACGAACGGTGTTTCTTTTTAAGCGAATTCGGTCCCGCGCCGCCAAACATACCCGCCGTATACGGCACACCGCCGACGGTAGTATTGAATACTACCGACATAACGCCTAAGGTGTGACCCGGCGTAAAAATAAACCGAAGTTCGGTATTACCGAGTTTCAGAGTATCGCCGTCTTCGACTGTGATATCGGCTATAAGACCGCTTTCTTCAAAGGCGTTTTTCTCATCGGCTTTTGAAATTACCACCTTGCAACCCGTAAGGTACTTTAACTGATTTACGGAGCCCGTATGGTCGCCGTGATAATGGGTATAAAAAGCATATTTTATGTTTCGCGGGTCAAGACCCATCCGGTGCATATTGTCAATTACCATATAAAAGGTGTAAATACTGCCGGAATCGATAAGTATAAGTCCCTCGCCGGTATCGATTATATGGCAGGATTCCTGAAAGGAGCCGACAAAATAAATATTATCTGATATCTTAAATGGTTCCATTTGACCGAGCCAGGGCTCGTTATCACCGATACTTCTTCTTTGATACATATGATCACCACATAAAAGAAAGATTATCGCGCCTATTTAAGCGGTTGTCACTTTTTGACTGTGATACTTTTTCTTAAACCGCTTCCAAAGCGGAAGCACTCCGGCGGCGAATATGACCGATATTGCAAAGAGAATAAAATAAATCCATAAAACCGCGTTCCAGTTATAAGCGTCGGCAATTTTCGTAATACCGTAACTGCTGACCACTACCGCAAAGGAAGCCGCCGTATTAAGGATTCCCGCCGCGGTGGCGCTTTTTCCGAATTTAACAAAGCGCAAATTGCAGTAGGACTGCAAAAGATTTGCCACCGAGTTTGTTGAAGTTATAATGCAAAGAGAAATGACCGCGGGCGCGACCCCTATGCCGCCTACAAGCAGTAACGCCGCGGCAAGCGCCGATACAATAAACATTATGAAAATTCCGGTCGGCGCGCTCTTGACTGTTTTAGGATAAAAAAGCTTTTTTCCAAAAAATATTCCCGCCGCGCTTGCGGCGATAACAAGTATATTGAGAACGTTACCCAAGGATGATGAAACGTTTTCATATGTTTCCATAAGCATTGTGGCCGAAAAGGTTTTAACGCCGTTTACAACAATGTAAGAGAAGAAATACGCCGCCACTATAAACAAAAACCCGCTTTCGGAAAACAGTTTGAACGTTGATTCGTTTACTTCTTCGCCTTTGTCTGTAAGAATAACTTCCTGAGGTTTATCCGGGAACATATACGGCTTTTCGGCGTGCGAAAGCAGGTTGAGCGACACCCCTAATGCAAAGAGTACAGCGGCGGATACCGCAAAATTTATATACCACTTCGGTATTATCGCGGCGATCGCGTAAGCGAAAATCAGTCCCACCGTAGATGAGAAAGACATATAGTATACGGCGTTTTTACTGTCCGACCGGACTATCTGCGACGACATTATTTTGAAAATCGCCGGCCAAATACCGAACTGAACGGCGGCGTTAAAAATCCACGTAAAGAGAACAACATAATAATTTTGATTAAAAAACACTATGACGTTTGCGATAGCGCTTCCGAAAAGCCCTATCGAAATAAGGTTTTCAGGGTCGTATTTATCGGCAAGAATGCCGCCGACAGACTGAAGCGGCGCATAAACCACATAAAACGCCGCCACTATAAAACCGACCTGCGACTTGGTCATTACTTTTTCAAAAACTATCTGCGCCATAGCCGCGGTGAAGAAATACTTTGTCATATATACTAAAGCATATAATACAAAAACAAACCAAAAAAACTGTCTGCTGCGCCGTTTGTTTTCAAAATGTACGTGATTCATAAAAAAGCCTCAATTCTAAAGGACCTTATTTTCAGCCGCCAAAAAGGCGTTGTAACAGCCGGTATAATCAGAGCCGGACGGCTTATACAGCTTTTTTATTCTGACAATTTTCGCCGCTACCGAGCCGACGTCGTCAAAGAGTCCCACGCCGACGCCCGCAAGTATCGCCGAACCGAGGCAGGCGGTCTCGCCGTTTTCAAGGATTGCGATATTTTTGCCGGTCATATCGGCTTTTATCTGACACCAAAGCGGACTGCTCGCTCCCCCGCCCATTGAACGCACCTCTTCGCATGAGACACCCAGATAATCGAGGTTTGCTTTGAGCATACAGGCGACCGATTCAAGTATACTTCTTACAAAATGCGCCCTTGTATGCTCCATTGTAAGACCGATAAAGGCGCCCTTTGCCTCGGGATTGTATTTAGGCATTGTTGAGCCGCAAAGGTAAGGCAGAAACGTAAGTCCCGCGCTGCCGGGCGGAACGTCCTTCGCGATTTCGTCAAGCTCGCGGAAAGAAAAGTTCTCGCAAAGATTATTCTTGAACCATTTAAGCGCAATGCCCGCCGTGGGCGTCCACGCGAGCAGGCAGTATTTCCCGTCGAAATTCTTATGGCACGGCACAATGCTTTCGGGGTTATATTCGGGCACGGTATCGCTCGGCGCAAAAACCACCATTGTAGTACCGGTCATTTCGCTTACGACGCTTTTATCGGTAACGCCCGCGCCTATCGCGCCGGCTATCTGGTCTATGGCGCTCGTAACAACCGCGGCGCCCATATATTCGCCGACCTTTACCGCACTGTCTTTAAGTTGCGGCAACCATTCCTTATTCATGCCCGTGAACGCGAGCATTTCATCCCACCAGCACTCGTTTTTAATATCAAAATATATAGTTGACGACTGCAACGTTTTTTCGGTCACAAAGTTGCCGGTAAGTTTATATATTATGTAGTCTTCAAGCAGAAAAACCTTTTTGATTTTCGCAAATATCTCAGGTCTGTTTTCCCTTATCCAAAGCATTTTCGCCGCCGGCCAAGTCGCGGTTATTTCAGGTTGTCCGGTAACGTCGCAGACCCTTTTATTCCCGAAATGCTCTTTGATTTTTTCCGCCTGCTTTACGGCGCGGTTATCGAGCCATACGATAGCGTCGGTAAGAGGGTTGCCCGCCTCATCGGTTACTATCAGCGTTTCACACTGCGTATCAACCGAAAAAGCGGATATTTTAATATCCTTTGTAACCTCCTCGTACGCCTCGCAAAAAAGCCGCACGTATTCATCCGCCGGAAACTCCACAAAATCGCCCGTGACTTTAAGCGTATAGTCCTTAGTTACCGATTTTATCAGATTTCCGTCGGTATCGAATACCGCCGCTTTAAGCGACGTGGTGCCTATATCCGCGCCTAAAAGATACTCCATATTATTTCTCCCGTTCATCGTATGCGCGGCGTACCGCCGCCATCATTTCTTCCGCCATTGCCGCGGGGTCGGGCGCTTTGCAGATTCCGCTCGAAGAACCCGAGCCGTCGGCGCCGGCTTTGATTATGTTGTAACAGTCCTGTCCGCAACTGATACCGGCGCTCGGCAATACCATTATATCAGGATTTACCGATTTTACAAGATTGATACAAGCGTCAACATACTCGCGGCCGACCGCTATTCCCGTACCTATAAGCTCGCTCGGTTCGGCAACAAGTATATTGGGATTCATTTTGGCTATCGCCTTTATTTCATCCTCTTTATCGGCGCAAACTATTGTGGCAAGTCCCACCTCGTCGGCGCGTTTTATCGCTTTTTCAACCTCTTCGAGAGTCAGCTTACACTCGGCGTGATTAAGCATTACACCGACGGCGCCGGTCGCTTTTACCGCCTCGGGAAGAATCGTTCCCATGCCGCGCCCTACTGGTATACTGTCCATATGCTGAGCGTAGACATGGATGCGCTCGGATGTATTATCGGCGATAAGCCGCAAATCGGTAGTTTGAACGTCGGCTATTACGTCCATATCATACTTATCAGCAAATCCGTCTATTTTTTTTATCAGGTCAAGAAGTTTCTCACCGTAAAGATACGCTTTCGGTCCGAACTCAAAAAACGGCGTTGAAATCTTATATCCTTTAACCACAATAAACCATTCCTTTCATATCCTCAGTGATAAAGATGAAAACCGTTACCCATTATTTCGGACGAATCGGCATAAACAATAAACGCCTTATCGTCGAGATTCAGCACTTTTTTCTGAAACTCGGGTATCTCGCTGCTTTTAAGCGCGCAAAAAAGCATTTCCTTATTCTCGAAGCTGTACGCGCCCACTACGTTTAATAACGTGACGCCTCGCGGCGACGATGAAACGAGGAATTTGGATATTTCCTCACCTTTATCGGTTATGACAAACGCTATTTTTGAAACGTTCAGTTTTGAAATGAACCAGTCTATTGTAAAGGTCGCAACAAACAGGGCGAGTATACTGAACAAAATGAGTTCTTTATCTTTGAACACCAAATACGATACGGTCACTATCACGATGTTTATTCCCTGAAGTATTTTACCTACCGGGAACTGCGGGAAATAATGTTGAATAAGTCTTCCGAGAATATCCATACCGCCGGTTGAGGATTCAACCGAAAAGGCGATACCGATACCGAGTCCGTAAAGAACGCCGCCGAAAAGCGTTGCGAGTATAATATTATCCGTAAGCGGCGGAATATAGGAAAACAGCTGAATAAATACCGACAGGATTCCCGCGCCGATAATCGTATTTACCGTAAACTGCTTTCCTAAAATGCGTATGCAAAGAAGCAGTAATAAAGCGTTTATAGCCGCAAAGGATAAACCCTGCGGCACGTTAAACGTATGATACAGAACAGTCGATATACCGGTGGCGCCGCCGAGTACGACCTTATTCGGGGTCAGAAACGTGGCAACGCCGAAGCCGGTGATCGCCGTACCGATAACGGTAACAAACACCTGTTTGACAATTTTCAATAGACTTTTTTTCATTTTATCTCTTTTGCTGTAAGGTGTAGTGGATATCGTCCGCCTTTTCCTCGTCGGTAAACTTATGAAGCGTATTTATAACCTCGCCGTTATTCCACTTTCTGTCTATCTCAGCGTCGCCGATACCCATAACGGTAACGTTGACCTGTCTTCTGCGGGCGCGAACGTGATCCCAGTCAACAAAGTAAACGTGGGCGAATTCGCCGCCGTCAAGCTCGCCGTCTTTAATAGTCATGGTCTCGCTTCTGCCGAAGAAGACACTACGCAGATGGCCGTCGGTATTCATACTCGTAAAGTCGCCCGGCTCGTTTACAAATCTGCCGAATTTCGCGTGGATGGGACCCGGATGGCGATAATCGCCCTCGTTTGTATAATCGGGTATCATTTTACGCATAATGTCGAGTAAATCATGCTGTAAATATTCGAGGTCGAAGCTGTCGATATCGTGTGAGCACTCCTGCACCATTACAGAGCAGGTGGTGTGGTGCGAAGCGATGGTAACGGTACCGTTCTTAACACCAGAGGCGTGCACTATATCGATAATCTCTTTGGATATATCATGAAATGTGGGTATCCAACCTCTTGACTGCAACTCTAATTCCTTTTGAAAAAATTTGAACTCCATTTTCTTTTCCTCCGTTGATTTTAATTATTTATTGAGCCGCTCGCCTACCGCACCGCCCGGGTGGATAAGAGCAAACTGCTCGTTTTTATAATCTGTTTCCTCGATAAGCGCCGCCTGGAGCGCATGGAAAATGACCGCGAGGGACGTCGAGGAGGTCGTACCCTGACAGTTGTATTTATCGGTTTCGCGATTAACGTGCTGTTTTAACACCGTGTCCGCGCCCTTTGCGAGAGGCGAATCAAGGTTTTCGGTTATTGTTATCACCTTAACGCCCTTCGCCTTGCAGATATCGAGTATCGGCAAAAGCTCGTTTGTTTTACCGCCGCGGGAAGCGAACACGCAAACGTCGCCTTTTTGCAAAAATCCCGTGCCGCCGTGTACCGCCTCGGCGGGGGAAATAAACTTCGCAGGTTGCTCGATGCAACACATAAGGTGCGCGAAATGCTGACAGATAATACCGCTGTGACCGCAACCGGTACAGCCGATCCGCTCCGCCCCTTTAAGCAATTCTACCGCTTTTGTAAAAGCCGCCTCATCAAAATAATCCGCCATTTCACTTATACAACGGCTCTCGATTTCATAGACGCCGCGCGCCTGTATCAAACTTTCCTTTTTCATAATATTCCTACCATTCACACAAAAACGTTCCCTTATCGGTCGGCTTAATCTTTACGCCGTACTGCATACAAATATCAGCAAAATCTTTCATGAATGAAACATCCTTTGCTATACGCGGAAGCCCGTTTTCACTCTTGTTGCCGTCCTTCATAAGAGTTATCGGCAAAAGCTCAAGTTTTTTCAGTTTGCCGTCTTTTGACATTTCAAAGAGCGGAATAACCGACTGATTCATTACGGCTTTCTCCATTAGTCCTACCTTAAAGCCGCGCGAGCGTTTTTTCAGAAGTTCGTAAACCGTACTGTCAGAAGTCATTCCCTGTTGGGCGAAAAAGTCCTCCGGCGCCGACTCTACGCTGTAAAGCTGAAGAATAAAATCGCCAAGCGAATAAAAAATCGGCGAATCTTTATAAACCTCGATCGGGCGAAGCCGATGCGGTCCGTGACCTATTACCGCGTTCGCACCGGCATCAATACAGCAATGCGCGAAATCTACGCAGAATTCAGGCGGTAACTCTTCCCGGATTGTGTCAGTCTGATGAGTATGTAACGAAATTATCGTATAGTCTGCCTGGAAATTCGCCTCGGAAATCGACTGCAAAACGCGGCGCATATCTTCTCCGTTTACCGTTCTTTTCACGCCGACGGTATCGCTCGCACGAAATTTCAAATCGCCAAGCTCCGCGAGATCTTCGGGCAACTCCGGCGAATAACCCTGCATACGGCTGTTTTTTTCCTCGGCATTGAGATTCAACCTGTTTTCGAGTTCGCGGATGTATTTGAGATCCGCTTCGCTTACGTCAAGAACCTGATCGATACGAAGACCGTTCACACCTGGTCTGCCCGGGTATTTTCTTGATTGTCTGCCCGCCATCATTGAGGGTTCAAACGAGGTGCAAACCGATATAAGCGCCACTCTTCCGTTTACGGTATCAAGATAACGTGGCGCGCTTGCCGCTTCGAGGTTTTCGCCTACGCCGCTATGCACAAGTCCGCTTGCGTTGAGACATTCAAGTGTGCGAAACATTCCGCCGTAGGAAAAATCCATAGTATGATTATTATTGAAATTCGTCATATTGAACCCGTAAAGCTTCAAATCTTCAAGCGCCTCCGGGTTTGTTCTTACATAGGTGCCGCCGGAAAATTGCGAAGCACAGCATTCGCCCTCGCGGTTGAGCGTTGTTTCAAGATTGAAAAAGCGAGCGTCGCCTTTCATGATATATTCGGAAATCTCCCGAATTCCGACAAATCCCTCGGGTATTCTGCGCTGGATAAGCGCATCTCCGACAGCTGTAAATTTCATCAATATCACCCTCTATTTATCTAAAGTATATTTTATACTATAAGTCTTGAAAAATCAACAAAATTTTCGGTTTTATTTCGGTTTTTATGATATCGAAAGTTATTCAAACTTGACAAGTTACGATAATATGTTAAAATCATAGCAGAAAACCGCGGAGGAAAACTATGATTTCAGACGAAAGAAAACAAAGAATACTCGATATGCTGCGGCATGACGGAATAGTAAGAGTTACCGATTTAAGCCGCATTTTCGGCGTTTCGGAAGTTACCGTGAGAAACTATCTCGCGGATATGGAAAGCAAGGGTTTGCTTTCGCGTACCCACGGCGGCGCTATAAGTTCATATAAGCCTTATTGCAGTATGAATTTTAACCAACGCCTTGAAACCAACCATGCCGACAAGGACCTGATAGCAAGAAAGGTCGCGGAGTTAATCGAGCCGGACGATACCGTAATGCTCAACGCGGGGACGACCACCCTGCTTACGTTCAGGCATCTGCCCGCGGATTACAGTCTGAATATCGTAACTAATTCGATTTCTATCGCGCTGGAAGCGTCAGGAAACCAAAATTTCAACGTCGTACTCATCGGCGGTTCGATAAACGCAAAGTATCAATTCACTTTCGGCGACGACGCGGTGGCACAGCTTAAAAAATACCACGCCGACAAGCTCATCCTTTCGGTTGACGGTATTGATTACGACAACGGCTTTTCGACCTATTACAGCGAGGAATCTTCGGTCGACAGAGCAATGATAGAACAGTCGGACGTTTGCATTATCGCGGCGGATAAAAGCAAACTCAGGCGCAACGCCTTTGCCAAAATCGCGGACGCATCCGCGGCGGATTACATTATAACGACCGGCAAAGCAACGCAAAAGGAGCGGGCGGTTTTCGACAAATACGGAATCGAATACGTCGCCGCGGTATAACGGCGTAAAACTCGGAATCGGATTTTGACAAACCGAACCCGGGCAGGATATCCTGCCCGGGCTTTTTCGTTCAAAGATTTATTTCATTTTTTCAAATGCCCGCAGCCACTCGCGCGCTATCAGTTCATGTCCGGCAAAAGTGGGATGAACGCCGTCTTTAAGCCAGTATTCGCCGCCCGTCTTTTCCGCCGCGGCGTCAAAAAGTTTTTGCAGGGGAACGAAAAGCAAACCGTACCTGTTTGCGATTATTTTCGCCTTTTCCGCCCGCTTCGGCACCTCTGTACTGAACATATTCCAGCGGTTTGGGTTTTCCTCGGTGTTTTCGGTTGCGGAGCCTCTTAAACAAAACGGTTCAAGAATCATTATCTTTATATTCGGGAGAGCTTCTTTTATCTCCTCGATAAGCATTCCGTAAACCTTTTCAAACTTTTCGGCATCAACGCCGTTTGCGTAGGATATTTCATGCCATGCGTCATTTACGCCTATAAGTATACTCATATAATCGGGTTTAAGGTTTATAATATCCGCCTTAATTCTCGCATATACGTCCACAACCCTGTCGCCGCTGACGCCGCGGTTGTAAATCGCGTATTCGCCGGGACAGTCAAATCCGATTTGCGCGGCGGCTAAAAGCGGATATCCGTATCCGTAGTTTCTGTTGTCGCTTCTTACTCTTTCGGCGTCGGTTACCGAATCACCCTGAAATAGAATTGTTTTCATTTTATGGACCCTCCGTTTTTAATAAAAAACACCTGAATTCAACGATATAATACAACCGTTTACGCGCTATGTCAAGGGGAATTGCGTTTTATAAAAACGCAATTCCCCTTCTTTAAATACCGTATTTCACTTAAAAATCTATTCTTACGTAAGAAGCGCCGGCGTCTTCCGTTTCGTCTCCTCTGTAAACTATCTCGTAAATTGCGTTTCTGCCTGAATTCTTGGCGTGATAAAGCGCCTTATCAGCGTAATTGGCAATTTCGAGAATCGTATCGGTTCTGTCGGTTATAGCCACGTTAACGACGCCGACCGACAAGGTCACTATTCCGCCGTTCGGATTCTTTTCGTTGGCAATGCCGGCGTTCAAAACGGTTCTGCAGACCTTTCGGGCGACGTTACAGACCTCTTCATCGGCAAGACCCTTTGTTATAGCGAAAAATTCGTCGCCGCCGTAACGGGCGAAACGCACGTTTTTCGTTTCCTGATTCCGGCAGATACGGGCGACCTCTTTTATTATTTCGTCTCCCCTTGCGTGACCGTAAGTATCGTTGCACTGCTTGAAATAGTCGATATCAAAAAACACCGCGCCGACCTTCTGCTTTTTTTTCGCCGCGCTCTCAATAAACTTTTCCGACACGCGGAGAAGCGCCGAACGGTTAAGCAGTTTCGTAAGAGGCTCTATGGAAAAAAGAAGTTCGTTTTCGCGCATCTTACGTTGCAGTCTGCCGATTTCGGCTTCCGTTCTGCGCGTTGTCTCGTGAAGTTTCAGCTCCGTTTCTTTGACTTCGCGTAATTGCTTATCATTCAGTTCCTCATATTTTGCGAAGTATTCGGCAGCAAGCTTATACTCACCGAAATCTTTATAATAGTTTGACATCATCCGGACCGCAAACAACTGTTCTAACGTTCCCGGGTTGTTTTTGGCATATACCGTCATAATATCGAATATTCTTTCAGAGCGCTTTCTATCCTTACTTTTCGTGATAATCCGCGAGACCTCGCAAAGATCGTCGTAAAGAGGGATCGGATATACGTCTTTCGGGAAAATCGACAGAGCGGAATCCATATAACCGTTACCCGAATCTCTGTCTTTGCGAAGATATGAAACGATCGCCCGCCTTATGTAGTAATCACAGACGAGCGGCTTGAAATCCACCTTTTCAGCCAGACTGTTTATGGAATCAAATATTTCTTCCGCCCGCTCGAACTCGCCGACGTCCTTATAACATCCCGCAAGGTTAATCGAATACATGAAAAGGTCCGCGGTTTTTTCAGCGTAATCCTTTTTGAGCAGGTCGATACATTCATTCAGGTGCTTTATGCTTTTTCTCGGCTCATCCATAGCGTGATAACTGACCGAAAGGTTATTAAGCGCCGCGATCTTTGTCTCGCCTTTGATCCGGTGCTTTTTTACGATACCGTACGCCTGCTCGTCGCAGACGAGCGACATCTGAAAAGCGCCCTGGTTGATATACGCCCGACCGAGGGCAAAATACGACTTTGCAAGCAATTCGTATTCATCGGTATTTTCAAGAATAGTGACTGCTTTGAGCGCGCTTACGAGCGTACCGTGCAGATCATCCTTTTCGTCGTATGCTTCGGAAAGCAGGCAGTAAGCCGCGCCAACCATAAGAATATCGCCCGTCTTTCGGCCTTCACTGACAAGGCGTTTTAGTTCTTTTATCTTTTTTTCAGTGTTTTCAGAATATACCTGAGCGACTTCCGCAACTGCGGCGACAGATTTGTTTTTTTTCATAAACACACCTATGTACTTTATTTTCTCCGCTTTATCCCCCGCGGTTTTCGGTACAGGACCTTGCATATAATCAGTATAACATAGGTAATCATAAAATGGAAGAGGTTAGTTTTTTAAGTTGTATTGCCGCCGCGGGCGGCATGATATATTGCTCCGCAGTCGCAACATAATATAATAACCTCAAACCGGCGTCGGTGGTACGCCGCCGAAATGCCTATGGCATTTGAAAACTTTCGTTTTCGTTTGAGAACATTGAATCATTAAAACCGCCGCGTTGCGACGCGGCATGCGGTTTCACCGCATTTAAAGGCTCTGCCTTTTATTTTATGATATAATATCCGCTCCATCCTGAGAATGAAAAAATCGGGCGGTTGCTTGATTGAAAAATGAAATCGCGGCGATGCCGCGGTGAAATCTTCGGGCTTTTCCCTCAGGTGAAATCGGTCGCTTACGCTCACGGTGAAATTAAATCCGTCCTTCACCCCGCGAAGCGGGATTTCAACGCCGAAGACGATTTCACCCACCGAAGGTGGATTTCTCCCGTCCGTAAGGACGGATTTAGTTGAAAAGACTCATCTTTTGGTAGACAAAAGATGAGCCTTTTCTGGTGGGAGAGAATTGATTCGGCGCAGTATTTATGCACCTTCCGAGACTTTTTACTCCAATAAAATGCCAATTTTGAAAAGACATTTTCAGAAGATGGATTCGTTTTAAAAACGCACATTTTTATTCCCGCCTCCCTTGCGGTAAAATGATATCGCAAGGGAGGTTTTGCATTATGAAAGACAACTTGAAGGACATAGGGATTCTCGGTCGCAGACATTATGATTATTTGAAGAAAAACAAACCAACCGTCATAAATGTTATGCGGATGAACGGAACTCTGAATGATTACCTCAAAGGTGTAAATGAGCAGGCGGAGGAAATGCTTTTTCAGTTAGTAAAGCAAATGGCAAAAGCAGAGGGCGTAACCGAGCAACTAAAAGCCACCGACCAACTGAGATGGGTAGGGTTAATGAATAACATCCGCAACAGAGCAATGGAAATGGTCAACAACGAGGTGATTCTCGTATGACTGCACTTGAAAATCTCTGGTACGGTAATATCCGCCCGGTCGAACAGTTTGTTGAGGGTAATGCGGAATATATGAACTTGCTTCGCATTGTGGGAAACAACCGCGAAAAACTCGAAGCAACACTCACCCCCGAACAAGCCGAACTGTTTGAGAAATACTATACCGCCACAAACGAAATGAACTCTGTCTCCGAAACGGAAGCGTTCAAGTTCGGCTTCAACCTGGCGGTATGGCTGTTAACAGAATCAATACAATAACATCACAAAGCGGAACCGCCACTGCGGTTTCGCTTTACAGTGCAAATGTTTTATATGATATAGACTGCAAAAGCGTGTTAAAAAGTCAAGTAAAAATCAATTTTACTTGACAAAATTAAAATATTGCATATAATAAAAACAGGTGATCACAAAGGAGATGTAGAAGTATGAAAAACAATTCCGTTGTAAAGGTCGCGCTTGGCAAATTCAAAGAGAACGAACTAATAATTGCAAGCAAATTATATAAGGAAGAACTTTCAAATCAAATTACCGAAGCCGCATACTATAAGACTTTGCAAAGGATGTGCGAAGCCGGCGAGCTTGTTAAAATTGCAAAAGGAACCTATCATTTGCCTAAAGTCGGTAAATATGGAATAGTACCACCGTCCGAAAAAGAAATAATTGCCGCATTTACCGAAAATAAAACGGGATCTGTGGTGGGTTATTCCCTGTATAATGAATTAAATCTGACAACTCAAATATCTAAAACAGTTAATGTTCTTTCCTCGGCGCTCGATGGATTTTCAAAATCGATACGCAATATTGTTATTAATTATGTGCCCCTCAAGTTTTCACCTGAAGTTGAAAAAATGATTCAAGGTCTGGAAGTTCTTCAAAACTTCAATGCAATACAAGACATAAATTACTCTGCATTCGTTGAGTATTCAAAAGTATTGGCACAAGCCTTTGAAGAAAAAACATTTGAAGAAGTGATTTCAAAGACTAACTATAAAAAGTCAACGATATCCTTCCTCAAGGAAATTTTGAATTATTATAATATCAAAAATAATTTGAACAAATATTTATCGTCACTATCGGAATACAAACATCCGAGAATGGAGGAATTATATGAAACTGCACGAGTTTCCCAATGAATTTAGAGATCTAATATCAATTGTTGCGTCACGCAAGCATTTGCCGGAATCTGCTGTTGAACGCGATTATTATATTGTTTTGCTGCTAAAAAACTTAGCCGACAGCGAATATGCCGATAAATGCGTTTTTAAAGGCGGAACGTCACTTAGCAAGTGTTATCCCGGTTCTATCGAGCGCTTTTCAGAAGATATTGATTTAACTTATTTGGGCATGGATGAAAGCGACAAAGTTTGTGATAAAGCCATTAAAAAAGTAGAGGACATTATGACTGTGGGCGCTGATACAGAAAAGATAGGTGCCGAACGGTCAAATCGCAGTAAAAGTATGTATGTTTGGTTTGGTAATAGAGAAAACCAAGTCAAACTTGAAATCGGCAGCAGTGTACGCCCGGACCCGTACTCCAAAAAGCAACTCAAATCATATATACAAGAGTTTCTCGAAGAACATAACGGTGAAGAGGACATTTTGAAATATGAACTTGAAGAAATAACACTTAATGTTCTTAATATTGAACGTACTTTTGTCGATAAACTTATGTCGGTTAAACGTCATGCGATTTGCGCCACAATAGATAAGAAGGTGCGACATATTTATGATGTCGCAAGGCTTTATAATTTACCGGAAATCCAAGCTTTTCTTGAAAACAAAAGCGAGCTGAAACGCATTATAGATATTACAAAGCAGACAGACTCTTATTACCTGCAAAAGCGAAATATCAGCAAAAAATATAACCCTAACGGAGCGTATGACTTTGACTCATGGAAGCATTATCTTGATGATAAAGTACGCACGGAATATGAAAACTTGCACAAAGATTTGCTGTATACCGATGAGAAACAGAGTTTTGACGATGCAATTAAAGCATTTGAAAGCATGAGCCGAATTCTTGAAAGCATAGGTGAATAATTATGAAAAAACCATTTTGCTTTTATGACCATGACGTAAAAGTTAAAATATTAGATAATATTCTTTCTCACTCTAAAAATTGGAATTGGTTTTTTAAATATAACGAAGAAAATTTTTTGCCCGATATAGATGTTAACTCTTTTGATGCAGCCATAAATGCTTTTTTCAATGTAAGTGAAATATTTACTTCGTTATGTCGCATAAGAGAGGTCTGTGATGTTAATTTTAACATTTCTCAACAATGGTTGTATGAA
>JAFZIW010000115.1 GCA_017554125.1 Clostridia bacterium
GAAAGCATAAGCCCCGAATATGTAACTTTCTTATGGGTACGCAGATAGTCGTGATACATCATCCCGAATCTGCCGACCTTTGGTTCTTCCGGTGCCGCAAGGCAGGGATAATAGTAATCGCCCACCAGCTCATATTTCAGCCCGGTTTTATCGTCAATAATGTACTTTTCTAATTCTTTCATAATCTGAAACCTCCAAAATTTCTTTGTTTTTGTTGTTTCAGACAAGTCGAATGTTATTATAGTCGGTTTCAGAATGTGTATCTCTGTCGGATTTCATAATATAAATTCACTTGCGTTATGAACACTCCGACCAACGCAAAAATCCTGTCAACGATTGTTGGCGGGGTTTTTGCTTTATATTAAACTTTCAATCCTTACGGACGGAAGAATGAAAGCTTATTTATCAAAACATATATGCAAAAACGCCTTTGACGGCAAATTTTTGCAAAAACTCTTTTAATTTACTTAAAACTATGTTATTATATCCGTAATAAGGGAAAACCGTTTCAGAAGCGAGATGAAGTTTTGTTATGAAAAAGGCGAAAGAAAAGGGCGCCGCCATCAGAAAAATTGAGAGCTCGGCCGTAGTCCGCGCGGTACGCGACGGGCTTGTCAACATTATACCGGTGCTGATAATCGGCGCGTTTGCGCTTATCCTCAATTACTTTCCGGTAAAGGGATATCAGAGCTTTATAACCACCTTTGCCGGCGGCTTTTTAAGCAAGCTGTTCACCATGGTCAATTCGGCGACCTTCGGTCCGCTCGCGGTTTATATGACGGTATCCATAAGCCGCGCGTACATGGCTATCAAGGACGACGGCAAAATATCGCCTTTCGGCGCGATAACCGCTTCGTTAATATCCTTTTTCATACTCGCGGGTGCGTATATTGAAGATACAATTAAAGAAATCGACAACGTAAAAGTGCTCGAAAAAGAAGGCTTCAGGCTCGGAAACATGGGACCGAAGGCGATGTTTTTGGCGCTTATCACGGGACTTGGCGCCTCGGCGGCGTATCTCGCGCTCAGCCGCTTTTTGCGCGGCAAGCGGCGTATTCTTTTCTCTTCGGGAGCAAACCGCGTTTTCAACAATATGCTTTCCACTATGTTCCCGATAGTTATAGTAGTCGGCGCCGTTGCGGTAATCAACCTGGCGGTCATCCGTATTTTTGACGTCGGCTCGTTTCGCGAACTGCTCATTAAGTTCAGCAGCTGGCTTTTCTCGTTCGGCGAGGTCGGGTTTATTAAGGGCTTCTGCTTCGTTCTGCTTTCGTCGGTGCTCTGGATGTTCGGTATTCACGGCAGCGACACGCTCGAGGACGTTATGTCCAAATACTTTACGCCGGGAATCAAAGAAAACATGGACGCGGTCGCCGCGGGCGGCAAACCGACAGTTATACTTACAAAACAGTTTTTCGACTGCTTTGTACTTATGGGCGGCTGCGGAGCTACCATCTGTCTGCTTATAGCGATAGTCATCTTTTCCCGCAACCGCGCGCGCAGGGGACTTGCGTACACCGCGGCTTTCCCGATGATATTCAATATAAACGAGCTTATGGTTTTCGGTATACCGATAGTTTTCAACCCCATAATGCTCATACCGTTCCTTACCGTTCCGCTGGTCTGCTTCTCCACCTCGTACATAGCGTTGAGCACGGGGATAGTACCGCTTATAACCCACGAGGTCGAATGGACGACGCCTATTATTCTCGGCGGGTACAGCGCGACGGGCTCGGTCGCGGGCGCGCTTTTACAGGTCTTTAACGTAATACTCGGCGTTCTTATATATATGCCGTTCGTAAAACTGCTCGATAAACGCGCCGAAGCCGAGGCACAGCGCAGTTTCAAAGCATTCCTCGACTTCTTTAAGGCAAACGAATCGGCGCTCGCGGGCAAAAAGCTTACCGATTTGGAGGGTGAAAAGGGCGAGTTTGCAAAGGGACTTTCAGCGGAGATAATGCACAGTATAAAGACCGGCGACGTAACGCTCGCCTATCAGCCGCAGTACGGATACGACGGCAAATGTATGGGCGCGGAGGCTCTCCTTCGCTTTATCCATCCGGTACACGGCGTCATCTATCCCCCGCTCGTAATCAAGCTTGCGGAAGACGGCGATTTCCTCTTCGAGCTTGAAGCGGCGGTAGTAAAGCGGGTGCTTTCAGACCGCGAAGAGGTGTACGTCAGGTTCGGCGACGGTATAAAGCTTTCGTTCAACGTTACCGGCAAGACGGTAGTTACCGAAAAATTCCTGTCGCTTTTACAGCAAATAAACGCCGAAACGCCGTTTGAGGGCAAAAACCTTTGCGTTGAGGTCACCGAGCAGGCGGCGCTCGCATTTGACGACACCACCCGCAACGCGTTTGAGCAGATACGCAAAATGGGACTTCTCCTCGCTATTGACGATTTCTCGATGGGCCAGACTTCCCTTAATTACCTTAAAGAAAATATGTTTGATATTATCAAACTCGACGGTTCGCTCGTTAAAGGACTTTCGTCCCATGCGAACTGTAAGGAAATCATACAGTCGATAGTAAGCCTTTCATCCGCGCTGGGACTTACCGTGCTCGCGGAGTTCGTCGAGACCGAATGGGATAAAGAGACCCTGCACGAGCTCGGCTGCGATTACTATCAGGGGTATCTCTATTCCCCGGCGGTTTATCTTGAAAAGTAAGGGACAATAAATTTTGCGGCGGATACCCCGCCGCAAAATTTACATAAGGAAAGAATATGAAAAAAATAACGGCTATAATTATTGCAATAGCGATATGTGTTTCGTTTTGTGCCTGCGGCGAAAGCAAAGAAAGCGTGTCTTCCGGCAAGAACAGCGCGGCAAAAGCGCTTTTTTCAAAGGTTGCCGGCAATTACTCGTTTTTGAGCGGTGCGGGCGGTTGGAGCACCGATATTGAGCTTAACGACGACGGCACGTTTACCGGTACTTATCACGATACCGACATTGTAAACGGCGAGGAATACGCGGAGCAAATCGCCTACTCGCGGTTCAGCGGCAAGTTTAAGAAGGTAAAGAAGCTTGACAAATACATTTATTCAGCCGAGCTTGAACCGCTCAACTACGAAACCGAAACAGGAAGCGAAGAAATTGTTGAAAACGCCACCGACGACGAGCCTTACAAACAAAAATACGTCTGTACAACGGCATACGGACTTGAAAAATGTGAAACGGTATATTTCTATCTGAAAGGCGCGCCGATGAGCGGTCTGCCGGAGGAGTTTATCTCCTGGGGATACGGAACAGTCGGTATTACGGGCGACGAGACAAAACTTCCCGTCAACGGGTTTTATAACGTGGAGGAGCAGTACGGGTTTTTTGAAATGGAATAAAGAAACAAGGTTACAACTGAGTGAGAGGTCCGAGCGGTTTTCGGACCTCTTTTTTTGAGGGCTAAAAGGGCAAAAAAAGCCAACAAAGATTTATGTAAACCAACGGCAAAAAAACAAAACGTCGAAAAACCGCGTAACGAACGCGTTTTCTGCGGAATACCGCCGCACAAAATCGGCACATGTCAACTTATAGCGACTTATAAGTTGACATGAAGCACCGCCGGCGGTATAATAATATAAAGAATTTTGCAGTGCGGCGATATAGCAATAAACGCAGAGGAGCACGCGGCGGCATAATAACATAAGGTGTTTTGGAGTATGGCGGTAAAACAAAAGAAAAAACATTTTGCGGCGGGCTTTAATAAGTAGCGAAAAACCGCGGGTGTAAAAACAAAAAACACCTCGTGGCGGGCTGCAAAAAGTTACGGATCGCGCGGCGGAGCGGAAAGAAATTCGGCACGATTATCGGAGGAAAATATGAGAAAAAGCCTTATAAAAGACGACGTATTAAGAGAAATATGCAAGGGCAAAACCGTGTCCGGCGGTGTGCTTGCGAGCCGGCTCGGCGTATCGAGGACCGCCGTATGGAAAGCGGTAAACGCGCTTCGTGCCGAGGGGTATTTCATATCCGGCTCGGTGGAC
>JAFZIW010000116.1 GCA_017554125.1 Clostridia bacterium
AATGTCGGAGCGGACGGCAAGTGGAGCCGCGAAATCGAGCTTCCCGCAAACGCGGGCGGCGCCATGCGCGTTGCGGCAACCGTCAAGAACTCCGGTGCAAACCGCACCGCGAGTACGGATATATTCGTTTACGGCGCTTATTTCACTATCGGAAACTCTGTAAAAGTTACCGCCGGCGATTCAACCACCGTAAAGGGCGAGGTAGAGAATATCGGCTATCTCGATATGAAAAACGTTACCGTAAGCGCGACGGCAAGAAGCCTCGAAGCGCAGAATACCGTTTTGCCGACAGTCAAGTTTATGTCGGGCGGTCACGCATACGTTCTTACCGAGAAAAAGGCGGACCTTATAAAAGCGATAACCGAAGGCGTATCGGTAAACGGAAAGGGAATAGAGTATAACGCACTCGAGTCCAATGTCCTTATAGATACCACCGGTTGCAATCCCGGCGAATACGAGGTAATACTCACCGTTACCTGTTCCACCGATAAAGGCGAGTATACTTTATCCAAAACCGTAAGCGTTACGGCTATGGTTCCGAAAGCGATTATGGATATTACCAACCTTAATCTCGCTTCAAATTATGCGGAAAATATGCCGAAAGACATGAACCCGCTCGCGGTCACTACCTCAGCCGCTCCCGGTGAGAAAAAGACATTCAGTTACCGCGTTGTAAATCTCGGCACAGGCAATCTTACGGGACTTTCCGCCGTGCTTGTAGATAAGAACGGCTGTGCAATCCCGTGGGCAAGTCTTGTAATGGTCGGCGGCATTCCGTCAGAGGATTCGCTTACCACTACGGTTTATCCCTACTTCAAGGGTTACGATATAGGGACCGCCGAGGGAGCCGCGAGAATATCGGTTACCTTCGCACCGCAGGAGGATGTGGCGGCGAGTAAGTATGTGATGACTCTTATTGTCAGCGCAGATGACGTTGAAACGGTAGAAATACCGATGACGGTTTACGTAGGCGCTCACGCCATAGGCACCAAAGTAATAAAGGTTGTAACGGTTGACGGCACGGTTGTTACAGACGGTAAGGTTACGCTTTACGGTCCGGTATCATCCGCGTACAGCGTTCAGCCGATAGATCCGAAATCGTATACCGGCGATATAAGCGACGCCGTAACGGTAGGCAGTAACCTGTCAAACGGCGGCACGGTACAGTTTACCAATATCCCGTCGGGTACGTATAATATAAGCGTTACAGGGAACGGACTCAAAGCGGTTACCGGTCAGATAGAGGTTCTCCCGATAATCGATATGGTTCCGGAAAAGATTTACGTTGAACAGCAGCTTTTCGTTATAACTTCTTCTTCATCTACCGAAAAGACCATAGATTCTTACACTTCAAAGAATCAGGCGTATGACGACGCAAGGTATCAGCTCAAATACGGCGGCGCTTATGAATCGGAGAAGCCCGATATCATTTCGGACTACCCGATAGACGAGATGGAAATCGCATATACAAACGGCAAGATATTCAGCCGTCTTGCGATTATGAATACCGATATGGTCGTCGGCAACGAAAATCACAACGTCACCGACGTTACCATAAGAATAGAATCGCGCGATATCCCGTCGCAGTATATTAAATTCAGAAGCGCGAACGGATACACCGATACGCTTACCGTCGGTACGCTCGCTCCGCAGCAGACGTATGACTTTGCCTGGAATCTCGACCTTTCCGCTCTGTATATCGACGCGATAGTTGAGAAGGTCGGCGAGAATTATACGTTGACGCTTCCCGAGGGATGCAGTTGGGATACCTACTACACCGCTTGGGATAAGGAAAACACCGGTATAGACGACTACGGTTATCTTACGAAGCATAAGTATAATAAGATGTCCGTATCCGAAGACGGCAGGGTACTTACCGTTGCCCCGGCAAACGGCGATGTAGGTATACCCGACAGCAGAGTTCCGCTTCATACAAAACAAACACCGAAGCTTTATAAGTTCGATATCATCATTGAAGGCAGAAGCGCTCTCGAATATGCCGAAGGCAGTCTTACCGAAATGAAGAAGATCACCCATACCATACCGGTACAGGTTGATTATATTCCCAACGGCTACTATCTTGAAGACAGCGTTGAATCGATTTACACAACCGAACGTCTTGAAGGTGCTTTCTCAACCGGTTCAAACGCGAGAGCAAAGACCTTCAGCAAGAAATTCCTCTCCGGTTCAGGAACCTCGAGCTCGTCGACGTCAACAAACTCCAGCAAGAATAACGACGGATTTAAGGTAGGATTCTCTCAGGATATCATTACCAGCGAAGAGCATTCAAAACTCTCGGTAGGATTTGATAATCCGAGCAACCTCGAATCTATTGAGGAGCTCGAATTCAAGGTCATCATTTCGGATATGATGCCTGATGAAAACGGCAAGATCGCTCCCGGAGCGTCGCTTAAGAACGCCGATTTCTACGTATCGCCTTCAATAGTTAAGGCAAACGGCGTAAAGGGCTGGGACGGCCTTAGCGAAATGGAGATACTCGGCAGATTTGCCACCAGCAACGGTATCGACGTGGGTACTCTCCTCGCAAACGGCAGTTTTGCCATAGACTTCGACCTTGAACCGCTGTCACAGCTTTACAGCAACGATATGTTCACTTATTTGATAGACGCCGGATATATGACGCCTGAGGAAGCGACCGAGGCGGCGGCAAATATCAGAGACTCGTCGGGCGCGAGCTACGCATGGGTCGAGTACAGCTTCAAACGCGCCGGCAGGACGTATACCGGTATAACCGATCCGGTTGTCCAGAACGTTCAGCTTCCGGCGGATATAACTTATCACGAAGAGGTATTCCAGCTTGACGAAGGTTCGGATGTTTATTACGTTGCCATAGTTCTGACCAATTCCGGCTTCGGTCCTTCCGATGAAATACAGCTTTCGGCGCTTGATATTCCGTCGCTCAACGGCGAGCGGATAAGACTCGCGTCCTACAAGACCGGCAGTATGGATGAATACCCGAACGCGAACGCTTCTTCCGAAGAGCTCGTTCAGTGGTATCTAAGTTGGGACGACGAGCCCGTGCCCGAAGAAATCATACTTGAACCTATTATGCCGGGTCAAAGCGTTTACGTAATTTACAGACTTAACGTAATAGGCAAGGGCGGCGACGGTCTTCCCACCGATATTAAACCGCATCCCATTGAGTTACCCAAGCCTCCCAAAAAGCAAGACTTCAAACCGGTTATATACATAGGCGGTAAGCCGGTCGGCAGATGCGATTCCGAAGAGGAGGACGTCGAGACGGGAGATCCGTCAAGAATTGCAGAGCTCATCGGCGAGATATCCACAAACCTCGGAATAATGATGTATTCAACGGTCGGCGATTTCGGCACCAGAGTTGAGGACGCCTACACCAACGCCAAGATGATGCAGACCGCAAAGGTAATCGTCGGCGTTCAGAAGTATTTGTCCTTCGTATCGACCGTTGTTGCAAACGTTCTTGGATTCTTCGGCGCCAACACTACCGAGAAGCCCGAGCTTCCGGACGCTGAGGACGACGGCGACGGTGAAAAATCACTGGTAGACCAGATATTCACAGGCACATTGCTTATGGGCGCGGTGTTTGACACCGCGGACGGCATAATCGGTCATATTCAGCCGTTCAAGAACGCCCTTAAAGCGGGTACGGCTAAGAGAAGCCAGGTCGTAGGAAGCATTAAGCAGCTCGAAAACTTCGGCAGTCTTAAACCTGCGAAGAAGGTCAACAGCAGTCTCACCGCCAAGCTCGGCGAACTCGACGGCAAGATAAGCAGTCTTATAAATATCGTCAACAGCGGGCTCTATGCGTACGAGCAACTTGTCGCTCAGGCGGGCGTCAGCGTTGATGATCTTCCCAAGTTTGAAAAGATGCTTAACGGACTTGTAGACGATTGCTTCAGTATCAATACCGAAATCACTGCTCAGTTCACCGAAACCTTTACAATGCTCCACTCTTTGTATATGACCGCCGTATCGGATCAGGTGGGCGACGATCTGAACTATTACAATTACAACGACGTGCAGAAACGCCTGCTCAGAGCGTCGGAACTTCTTACGGGGCTTCAGGGCGCCGTGATAGGGCTTAATAATACGGTATTGGTTGAAAAAGGTCATATAATGCTCAATCACTATCTGCGCGGCGATTACGATAAGGACTTTGACGCCCTTATCAAGAAATACAAGCTTGAAACCTCCTGGGAGGCGGTAAAGGCGGCGTATGAAAACGAGGATATAAATGAAAATTACCTTGCAAAGATATTCCCCAAGACCGCGGACGGTATAGGAAAGGTCAAGGACGTTTACGAGGCAAAAGAGAATTTCCGTTCACTTAAAGATAAGGTGCAGAAATTCGGCACCGCTCTCGGCGAAGCGTCTACCAAGAATTACGCCGCGATCCTCGACGTGCTCGGCAACGAGGGACTTGAGCTTGCAAGTGAGTTCGATGCTTTGAAGGATTGCGCAGAGTTTGTAAAGAACACGATGCAGCTCATTCAGCTTGCAAACGAGCAGGATGAAATGAGCAAGGCAATGGGCGCATTCGGCGACGCGACCTTAAAGCTTAATTACCACACCTACGAGGCGGTCCGTAACGACTTTACAACCGGCGCGCTCACTTCAAGTTCGCCGCTTGTAAATAAGTTAATGAATCTCATAGAGGAAGCCATCTTTAAGTCGGCGGCAAACGCGCCCGGCGCGTTCAAGCCGATGTCCAAGGCGGACAGGAAAGATATAGCGGATTATCTCGTGAAATATCTTAACGTCCAGCGCGCCAAGTATACCCGCAGTGAACAAACCGATTCCAACTGGATGATAGCGCACGTAAGCGGCGTTATGGCGGCTCTCTTCGAGCAGGTTTACGTTGCGGCGATAACCGAGCAGGCAAGCCCGGAAGCGTTCCTTAAATATATGCAGGCTTCCGATACCAAGAAGACTCTTAACAGTTATCTTGACAAGACTATGGAAAAGAGAATTTTCCGTGAAGTCAGGAAAGACGCGATAGCCAAACTCGATTCGGCAAAGGCAATCGCAAGCAGATACGGCACGAATATAGCAAAGAATTCTTCGTATCCCGTAAAAGAAATCGTCGAATACCTTGAGAACCTGTCGCAGAAGATAGCGGCGGCCGCCAATATCGACCAGATCTCAACGCGCAGGTATAAGGACCTTAACCTCTGGTTGGTAGGCAGTTCTACCGGCACGAAGCTCAGTATCGATACAAACTTTGTTATGAGCTTCAGAGATTATCAGAAGGCGTTGCTTAATACCGATATGATAAATGCCGAAAATGCAATGGTCGTAGTCAATTACTGGACGGCGGCTATGTATGACCTGATAGTTCGCTCGGCTCTGCTGGTGGTAACGCTCAGCCCCAACGCGATCTCCGCGTCTCTCGGCGCGACCGCGACCTCTACGTGGGACGGTCTTGCCGAACAGGTATTCACAAAGCTTGACGACGAGTGGAAACAGCGTTCAATGCTTACGGCGATGTCCATAGCGGATCTGGCGGTTACAATGGGCGCTACGGTAATGAAGGAAGTCAAGATAGCGGATAGCATTTATGACCTCATATCCGCGCTTGATACGGCTGTGGTATTCGACCCGCCGCTTGATATAGAACTTGTGACATATTCGGTTAAGGACGTTGTTATACCCGAGGGTCAAGCCACAGGCACCGGCGAAGTGCTGGTTACCTTCCGCAACGACGGCGACAAGGCGGTTGCGATAAGTCCGAGCGTATCAATTTACACCTCGCTCGGCAAGGTTGAAACAGTAGACTTCAACAGCAACAGCATTCTCATTCCGGCGGGAAGCACCGCTGAGTTTATCGGTGAATTCACCGTTACACGCTCGTCACTGCTCGACAGTACGGGATATACGGCGGTTCTCAGCTACTCGGCAAGTGAGCCCGAAACCGTTTCGATAGCCTCAGAGCAGGGACCGTTTGTTAAACACTTCTATGCGGGAACCCAGAGTCAAATCAACGCTATGAGGAACAAGGTAAGCGCCGGAACGCTTGTCTCCGGTTGGGTAGACGGTCAGGATACGCTTACCGGCAGTATAACCGTGAAAGCGGGACAGAGCCTCAGAATCTTTGCGGCGGCTCCGGTAAACGGTAAACTCATTATTGAAATAACCTCGCCTTCGGGCAAGAAAGTAGCGGCTGAATCCTTTATAAATAGCGGTGACTATGCGATTATCAATAATTGCGAAGCCGGTACGTACACCGTGAGCGTTACAACGCCGAGCGGATTTGATAACAGAATTACGGTTGAAGGAATCGTATCTTCGTTTGATAAGGCTATAACCGACGTTCATAACGAATATGAGGCTGTTATCAACTGCAACAGCGCGGACAGCGACGGCAAATACTTTACGACCGTAAACTTCGGTATCGGCGAGAGCGCCGGAGTTGAGGCGGGCGCCGTTGAAGCAACCCTTGACTTTGAAGATGAAAACATCACGGCGGAACTCGCGGGCGTTGATAACCTGACTCTTGCCGCCGGCGGCGCAATTAATGGCGCGTTTGTGATAAAGGCGGCGCCTGATACTCCGGCAGGCACCTACACCGGAACGCTCAAAGTAAGCTTTGACGCGAGCAAGTGCGATCCCGCGTTCTTATCGCTCGCTTCCGCCGGCGACAGTTTAAGCAGCTGGCGCATTGAAGGCGATAAGGCGGTATACAGGGCGCAGATAAAGATTACTGTCGATACGACCGCCCCCGCCGCGCCTGAGTTCAACGTTTCGCAAAGCGATAAAGAGGGTATGGTCAACGTTACCGGTAACGCACAGGGAGCCGAACTCGTCGTTATAACCTACGAAACCGATTACGATATCGAAGATGATGAGGGTAACCCCGATACGTATACCTCGACCGTAATCGCCGCCGTTCTTAATCCGGCTTACGACGGAAGCTTCAGTATCGCAGTTCCGAAGCCGACGGTTGATTCAAGAATCAAGGCGGTAGCGGTCAATGCAAACGGCGGTATGTCCAGTGGTGGCTCGGCAGAGGTTTCGGGATATACGAATACGCCGGAAGAAAACGTCAAATACGCCGATTCCTTTACTTCGGTACAGGCGACGCAGGTCGAAGGCAAACGCGACGTAAACGTTACCGTATACGGTGCGCAGTTTACCGGACTTACCGTTGACGGTGATATCCTTTACAGAGTGGTTGAAGGTCAGCCTTCCGCCGATTATCCCGCCACCGGCGCGTTTGATCCGGCGGAGTGGATAAGCGCCGGCGCGGCGTCGAGCTTCACTGCGAGAAACGTCTTAAACGGTCAGTACGTTGAAATTGTACAGGTGACAAAGGAAAACGTTTATTCTGATGACGGAAACGGCAATATGACCGTTACAGACGTTAAGTACACGGTTATAAGACACGGTAGCGTGTCTGTGGAAGCCGAGGAAGTACCCGGTTACACCGTTTCAGGTAAACTGATACCCGACAATGCGCAGGCCGATTTCTCGGATGCCAAAGTTATTCTGACCGATTCGTCAGACAGCTCCGTTACCTATACCGCCGACGTTCAGGTTTCAAACGGCGAGGTAACCTACACGTTCAACGACGTAGTATCCGGAACCTACGTTTTAAGCCTCGACGGCAGTAAGGTCGAAGCGGACGACGTAGCGGTGACCGTGACCGACGGAAACGTTACCGTAGCGGATATCGAAGTTACAGCTTCTGTCGCTTCTCATATCCCCGGAGATATAAACGGTGACGGTAAGGTCAACAATAAAGACCTTACGCGACTCTTCCAGTATCTCTCCGATTGGGATGTTGAGGTAGTAGACGAAGCACTCGACGTAAACGGCGACGGCAAGATCAACAATAAAGACCTCACGCGACTCTTCCAGTATCTCTCTGATTGGGATGTGGAAATATTCTGAAAGCAGGCTCATCGGGCGAAAGCCCGATGAGCCTTTCGCTATCCGGGTAAAGCAAATACAAAGCCGTTTTGCCAAAGTAATTTTCCGATATTACCGTAGTTTTGTGCAAATACACAAAGTTGAAAATTGCGGTAGTTATTCCTTGACACTATTTTGCAAAATGTGATATACTGAACGTGTCCCTTATGACTGACGGGCAAGTGGAAAACCACATGGGAGCAAGGGATTTTTAGGCCGACCGTCTGGGCACACTCGAACCGTAAAGGTTAGGTGTGCCTTTGTGTTTTTTGTTAAAGGAGAACGCTTATGAAAATTGGTATTGTTATGGGCAGCGACAGCGATATGCCTGTCGTAAAAAAAGCGACAGATACGCTTGAAAATCTGGGAATATCCTATGAGGTGCGTATTCTTTCGGCGCACCGTACGCCTGATGAGGCGAAAGCCTTTGCCGCGAACGCTGAAAGTAACGGCTTCGGCGTACTTATAGCCGCCGCGGGTATGGCGGCGCATCTCGCGGGTGCGCTTGCCGCGAATACTGTACTTCCGGTCATCGGAATACCCTGCGCTTCAGCACACTTTGACGGTATGGACGCGCTTCTCTCCACGGTACAGATGCCATCCGGTATACCGGTCGCAACGGTGGCTGTCGACGGCGGCGCCAACGCCGCTCTGCTTGCCGCGCAGATACTTGCGTTGAGCGATAAGGATATTTCCGAAAAACTTAAAGCAAAACGTATCGCCGATCGTGAGGCGGTCATTAAAAAAGATAAGGCGTTACAGGAGGAGTTAAAATGAGCAAACTTGAACAGCTTTATGAAGGTAAGGCAAAAAAGGTTTTCGCAACGGAAAAAGCGGATGAGGTCATCGTTTCTTATAAGGATGACGCAACCGCGCTCGACGGTCTTAAAAAAGGTACCATAGTCGGTAAGGGTGCAATAAACAACCGTATGACGAACTTTTTTATGCAAATGCTTGAAAAAGAGGGCGTGCCCACTCATTTTGTGGAAGAGTTAAACGATAGGGAAACGGTAGTAAAAAAGGTAAGTATAGTACCTCTCGAAGTAATTATCCGTAATATTTCCGCGGGTTCTTTCGCAAAGCGTTACGGCGTGGAAGAGGGTATAGTGTTCTCTGAACCGACCATTGAGTTTTCCTATAAAAACGATGATTTGCATGATCCGCTTATCAACTCTTACCACGCGCTGGCGCTGGGACTTGCTTCAAAAGAGGAAATAGCGCGCATAAAGGAACTCGCTTTTAAGGTAAACGACGTGCTTAAAGCATACTTCTTAAAGCTTAACGTCAAACTCGTTGATTTCAAACTTGAATTCGGCAGACTTACCGACGGTACGGTAGTCCTCGCTGACGAGATATCCCCGGACACTTGCAGATTCTGGGATGCCGATACAAACGAGAAACTCGATAAAGACCGTTTCCGCCGCGATATGGGCGGCGTTGAAGACGCGTATAATGAAATGATGCGTAGGATTTTCGGAGAATAATCACCCTGCGAAAGGTAAATAAAAGAACTTGTAAATACAGTCGGGAGAATAAATATGGGCGGTTTTTTTGGTGTCGTAAGCAAATTTGACGTGGTAAGAGACGTGTTTTTCGGAACGGATTACCATTCTCATCTCGGTACGCGTCGCGCCGGTATGGCGTCATACGATGAAGAAACGGGATTACAGCGTGATATTCACAGTATTCAGAATTCGCCGTTTCGTACGCGGTTTGAGCATGTGCTGTCAGAAATGAAGGGCAATTCCGCTATAGGTATAATCAGTGATTATGACCCGCAGCCGCTTCTTATCCGTTCAAAGCTCGGCGCTTATGCGATTTGTATGATAGGAATTATCAACAACGCGCAAGAACTTATTGATTCCTACATTTCAAATGGCGGCCATTTCAGCGCTCAAACGGGCGGGAGCATCAATTCAACCGAGCTTTTAGCGGCGCTCATAAGTCAGAAAAACGATTTTATTGAGGGAATAAGCTTTGCACAAAGCGTAATTAAAGGTACGGCGTCAATACTGATACTCACGGGCGACGGGAGAATAATAGCCGCGCGGGATCTCAAAGGCAGACTGCCGGTGCTCATCGGTAAAAGAGAGGACGGCTACTGCGTTTCCTTTGAGAACTTTGCTTACCAAAAACTCGGCTTTGCGGATGAAAAGGAACTCGGACCCGGCGAGATAGTATCCGTAACGAGCGAAGGCGTCACGCAGTTAAAGGCGCCCGGCAACGACCTTAGGATATGTTCTTTCCTTTGGAGCTATTACGGATATCCGACTTCGCGGTATGAGGGCGTCAACGTTGAGGTTATGCGTTACCGTAACGGAGCGATTATGGCTGAAACCGACGAAAAGTTAAAAAACAATATCGGTGTCGACTATGTCGGTGGCGTGCCCGATTCCGGTACGCCTCACGCTATCGGCTATTCCAATAAAAGCGGTATTCCTTTTGCGCGCGCATTCATAAAATACACGCCGTCATGGAGCCGCAGTTTTATGCCGACCGTTCAGAACGAGCGTAACCAAATTGCGAAAATGAAACAGATTCCGGTAACGGAACTGATAGAGAACAAGAGTCTGCTTTTTGTTGACGATTCAATAGTTCGCGGTACGCAACTTCGTGAAACCGTTGAGTTTCTTTATAAGAACGGCGCTAAAAAGGTGCATATGCGTTCCGCCTGTCCGCCTATTATGTACGGTTGCAAATATCTGAACTTTTCCCGCGCCACGAGCGATATGGAGCTTATCGCAAGACGCGTAATCATGGAGCTTGAAGGTGAAACGGGATTTGAATATATAGACCAATACAGCGACGGGACGACCGAACGCGGTAGTCGTATGAGAAAAAAGATATGCGAAGAATTGCATCTTGCTTCTTTGGAATTCCAGTCGCTTGAAGGCGTGGAAAAAGCAATAGGGCTTCCCGCCTGCAAGCTTTGCACTTATTGCTGGAACGGAAAGGAATAACGTGATGGATTTCAAATCAAAATCCGACGCTTATGCTTCGGCGGGCGTGGATATAACCGCCGGGTACAAGGCGGTAGAACTCATGAAAAAGCATATTGCCCGAACGGCTGTTCCGGGAGCAAACGTGAGTATCGGCGGGTTTGGCGGTTTGTTTTCGCTCGACCTTGCCGGGGTACGCGAGCCGGTGCTTGTCTCGGGAACGGACGGCGTAGGTACCAAACTTAAAATCGCTTTTCTTACCGACCGCCACGATACGGTTGGAATCGACTGTGTCGCAATGTGCGTAAACGATATTATATGCTGCGGTGCGAAACCGCTTTTCTTCCTCGATTACATCGCCTGCGGCAAAAACGTGCCCGAAAAAATCGCCGATATTGTAAAAGGCGTTTGTGACGGCTGCGTACAGTCCGGTGCGGCGCTCATAGGCGGCGAAACGGCGGAAATGCCCGGCTTTTATCCGGAGGATGAATACGACCTCGCGGGTTATTGCACGGGAATAGTCGATAAAAGCAAAATAATAGATAACAGTACAATGCGCGAGGGCGACGTCATTATCGCGTTGCCTTCTTCCGGCGTTCATTCAAACGGCTTTTCACTTGTGCGCAAGGTTTTCGATGTGGAAAACGCGGATTTGAAAGCGCCTGTTCGTGAGCTCGGCGGAAAAACGCTCGGCGAAACGCTGCTTACCCCGACGAAAATCTATGTAAAACCGGTGCTCGCGTTGCTTAGTGAAATACCTGTCAAAGGTATATCCCATATCACCGGCGGCGGTTTTTACGAGAATATTCCGCGCAGTATACCCGACGGTCTTTGCGCGGAAATCGACAGGTCTCTTGTACGCGTTCTTCCGATTTTCGACCTTATAATGAAAACCGGTAATATTTCCGAGCGCGATATGTTCAACACCTTTAACATGGGCGTCGGTATGAGTATAACGGTATCAGCCACCGGCGCCGAGCGCGCGCTCGCAATATTAAAGGCAAACGGCGAAGAAGCTTACGTTATCGGCAAGATAGTAAAGAATACCGATAAAATCAAAATTATATGAGGTGAAATATGTCGGCGAAAAAGGTCAAAACGGCGGTTCTCGTATCGGGCGGCGGTACTAACCTACAGGCTATTATAGACGCGCAAAAATCGGGTATTATCAAAAGCGGCGAAATTACCCTTGTGCTTTCAAACCGGTATGACGCGTACGCGTTGGAACGCGCAAAAGCCGCCGAGATAAAGACCGCGGTCGTCACGCGAAAAGATTTCGGAAAGGATTTTGAAGACCGTCTTATATCTGTTTTAACCGAAAACGGCATTGAACTTATCGTGCTCGCCGGGTTTATGGTGATTTTAAGCAAGAAATTTACCGATACGTTCAAAAACCGTATAATTAACGTGCATCCGTCGCTTATACCGTCATTTTGCGGCGAGGGATATTACGGTCTTCGCGTTCATGAGGCGGCGCTTAAAAAGGGAGTTAAGGTAACGGGCGCCACGGTGCATTTTGTAAACGAAATACCTGACGGCGGCGAAATAATCGAACAAAAAGCGGTCAGGGTTTATCCGGGCGACACACCCGAGCGGCTTCAAAAAAGGGTGATGCGTCAGGCAGAATGGAAAATACTGCCGAAAGCGGTAGAAAAAATATCAGAAAGGATACTTAAAAATGAACGTTTATGAAGTAAACAACATAGGTGAACTGATTAAAGGTAATCCTTATGTGGGTCGCGGTATAGTGATAGGCAAGAGCGAGGACGCCAAAAACGCCGTAATCGCATATTTCATTATGGGCAGAAGCGCAAATTCGCGTAACAGAATTTTTGCCGAGAAGGACGGCGCGGTATTCACCGAACCTTTTGATGCTTCAAAAGTTGAGGATCCGAGCCTTATAATATACGCCGCGGTAAGACAGTATGAAAATAATCTTATCGTTACAAACGGCGATCAGACCGATACCGTGTATGAGGGACTTAAAAAAGGCGTACGGTTCAGCGAAGCGCTGAGCACGCGCGCTTTTGAGCCGGACGCGCCGAATTACACCCCGAGAATAAGCGGTATGGCGACCTTTGCGGATAATGATTTCACCTATCAGATGAGTATCTTAAAGTCCGTTGACGCCGAAGGCAGCGACTGTGCGAGATACACGTTTTCGTATCCTGCAAAGGCGGGGCTCAGTCACTTTATTCATACCTACGTTACCGACGGTAATCCTATTCCCACCTTTCAGGGCGAGCCTGAAAGAGTCTTTATAAACAACAGTATCGATGACTTTACAAATACCCTTTGGAACGCGCTTGACAGCGACAATAAAATATCTCTTTACGTTCGCTACACAGACCTTGCGTCAGGTGAAATTCAGAGCCGTCTTATAAACAAAATGAAAAAAGAAATATGACCGGCGAATCGGTCGTATTTCTCATTTTCAGGGCTTTTTGCCGATATTAAGGAGGAAACAAACATGAAAGAATTTGAACTGAAATACGGATGCAATCCCAACCAGAAGCCGTCGCGGATATATATGGACGACGGAAGCGACCTGCCTATCGAAATACTATGCGGCAGACCGGGATATATAAATTTTTTGGACGCTTTCAATTCGTGGCAGTTGGTAAAAGAACTTAAAGAAGCGACGGGGCTTCCCGCGGTAACGTCGTTTAAGCACGTCAGCCCGACTTCCGCCGCGGTAGGCATACCGCTTTCGGACAAGCTCAAAAAGGCGTGCTTTGTTGACGATATAGAGGGGCTTGACGGTTCACCGCTCGCCTGCGCCTACGCCCGCGCAAGAGGCACCGACAGGATGTGCTCTTTCGGCGATTTCGTGGCGCTTTCGGACGTCTGCGACGTAACCACCGCAAAAATGATAAAACGTGAGGTTTCCGACGGTATCATCGCGCCGGGTTACGAGCCTGAAGCACTCGAAATACTCAAAACCAAGCGCAACGGCAATTATAATATAGTAAAAATTGACCCTGATTATATACCGGCGCCAAAAGAGCACAAGCAGGTTTTCGGTATTACCTTTGAACAGGGTAGAAACAATTTTGAAATCAACCGCGAACTGCTCCTTAATACGGTTACCGAAAAAAAAGATTTGCCGGAAAGTGCGGTGCGCGACCTTATAGTGGCGCTCATTACGCTTAAATACACACAGTCGAATTCGGTATGCTACGCGGTTGACGGACAGGCAATAGGCGTCGGCGCGGGTCAGCAATCGAGAATTCATTGCACCAGACTTGCCGGAACCAAGGCGGATACCTGGTTTTTAAGACAGGCGGATAAGGTCTTGAATCTGCCGTTCAAGGCGGAACTCGGCAGACCCGACCGCGATAACGTTATAGACGGTTATATAAATCAGAACGAGGAAGACGTTTGTGCCGAGGGCAACTGGCAAAAGTATTTCACAAAAAGACCCGAGCCGTTTACAAAGAAAGAACAGCGCGAATATCTTGATACAATAGACGGCGTGGCGCTCGGCTCCGACGCGTTTTTCCCGTTTGGCGACAATATTGAGCGCGCCCATTTAAGCGGCGTTAAGTACATTGCGGAACCGGGCGGCTCCATCCGCGACGACCTTGTTATAGAGTGTTGTAATAAATACGGTATCGTTATGGCGTTTACCGGTATGCGACTGTTCCACCATTAAACTCATGTGGATTTAAGACCGAAAGGGAAGAACAGTAAAATAACAAACGGGGAGTATTTATGAAACTGTTGGTTGTAGGTGGCGGCGGTCGTGAGCACGCGATAATAAAAAAACTAAAAGAAAACCCGTCTGTCACCGGAATTTTTGCCGCTCCGGGCAACGGAGGAATAGCGAAGGACGCCGTTTGCGTGAATATCGGTGCAAAGGATATTGACGGCATAGTGAATTTCGCGGTTGAAAACGGTATCGATTACGCGGTCGTAGCGCCGGATGACCCGTTGGTGCTCGGCGCGGTCAACGCGCTCGAATCGGCGGGGATACCCTGCTTCGGCCCTGAAAAGAGGGCGGCGGTAATAGAGGGCAGTAAGGTCTTTTCAAAAGAGCTTATGAAGAAATACGGCATACCTACTGCCCGCTATGAAACTTTTGACGATATAAACGCCGCGCTCGATTATATTCAAGAAGCCCCGTTGCCGACCGTTATAAAGGCGGACGGGCTCGCGCTCGGAAAGGGCGTTATAATAGCGCAAACGAAAGACGAAGCGCGCGAAGCCGTTATATCCATGATGCGGGATAAAAAATTCGGAGAAAGCGGCAGTAAAATCGTCATCGAGGAATTTTTGACCGGTCCGGAAGTTTCGGTTCTCACTTTTACCGACGGTAAAACACTTGTTCCGATGATTTCGTCTATGGACCATAAACGTGCGCTTGACGGCGATAATGGACTCAATACCGGCGGTATGGGAACAGTGGCGCCGAATCCTTATTATACAGAGGATATTGCTAAGCGTTGTATGGAAGAAATCTTTTTACCGACCGTCCGCGCCATGGTGAACGAAAACCGCACTTTTAAGGGTTGCCTTTATTTCGGGCTTATGCTTACAGCCGACGGTCCGAAGGTTATCGAATATAACTGCCGTTTCGGCGACCCCGAAACGCAGGTCGTACTGCCATTGCTTAAAACCGACCTGCTTACCGTTATGATGGCGGTGACCGACGGGCGTCTCGCCGATATAAACGTCGAATTCTCCGGCGGTCACGCGGCGTGTGTAATAATGGCGTCGAAAGGATATCCCGCGTCTTATGAAAAGGGTTATGAAATTAAAATACCCGAAGAAACGGCGCCCTACGTATACGTCGCGGGCGCGAAAGCGCAAGACGGCAGACTTTTTACCGACGGCGGG
>JAFZIW010000117.1 GCA_017554125.1 Clostridia bacterium
ACTGTTTGCGACTGTTACCGATATAAGTCCGAGTATCGCGGCACCCGCCGAGGTACCGCCGACGGAAGCAAGCCCGTAGGTAAGATATCCCGGTTCGTTTGAAAGAGGCGTAAACTTTTTTATTGATTTAATAACGTGATTTTTGTAGAGATACGTACCGAAAATTCCGGCGAGAATCGCAATCGCAAGTCCAACCAGATTGACGAGCGCGGAATAGGAGATCGAAACAACGGTTTGCTTACTCGCCATAAAACTCCAGAACTCTTCCGAATTGGAATTCTGCGAATCTATAAATTTGTCAAAATAGTTTTCAAGCTCCGTATATACACCGCTGCCGATGCCCCATATACTTGACAGAACGGATGAAACGGTGCTGATGGCAACGCCTATTGCGCCGGCAATACAGCCGTTTTTATACATTTTGCGGTACAAAAGCCATATCATTACGCCGACGGGTCCAAAGAATAATCCCCAGACAAACGGTGGCCAGCACCAGGCGACTTTTGAACCGGTCTGCTGAATTTTAATGAATTTACCGATTATTTTATAACTGTTTTTGCCTATATAGGCGGCGAGCTGATTTTCCGGTACGCCGTCTACCGAAACGCCGCTTTGAGGCGGAGGAGCTTGATTATAGTTTTTGCTATTATACGCGCCGTTTTGCGCAAAACCTTGTCCGGCGGCAATATTATTTTGCATAGGCGCTCCGCAGTTTTTACAGTATTCATACTCCGGCTCGTTTGGAGTTTTGCATTCGGGACAGATATTGTAATCCATAATTTACTCCTTTACTTAAAAAGCGGCGCTATTAACTGCGGCAGGTAATCCACCGCGATAATTCCGGCAAGCAGTAAGAAAAAATTGGTGCCGCCCTTTTTGCGGTAATCGTAATCGGCGTCTTCACTTTCTTCTTTTATGCTCTTAACGTTTTTTATAACGTGATTACGGTATATCCGGTCGCCGAAAACGGCGCACAGGACGTTCAGAATGATTATTTGAAGCACGCCCGCCGCCAAAAGGATAAGCGCCCAAACATTGGTCTTCATAGCGTCGGATATAACGGTTGAATACAGGTCCGGAATGTTTGAATAATCCGAGGGTGTGTAACTTGAAAGAATATTGCTGAAAGGAAGAATGTAAAGCGAAAAACAAATCGAGAGTATACCCGTAACTATGCCTTCAAGATACATTTTCCGCGATAAAAACCAGCCGCAGGGAAACAGTAAGGCAAACCAGTTCCAACCCGTTTTTTTGCCGAACTTCATTTCGGCGAATTTAGGTATATACCGTCTTGTGTTTGCAAAAACAAAACGCCTTGCCTCAGCGGCGGTCACGCCTTCGCCTAAATCCATATCCTCGGGAACGCCGCCCATAAAATCGATACTTGCAAACGCGCCGCCGACCGACCTGAAATTCGGTGCTCCGCATTTAGGACAGCTTGCGCCGCCCGCGGCGTACGATTCGCCGCAAATTTCGCATTTTACCGAGTTTTCCGCATTTTCGCGGTGGGATTCGGTATGCTTTTTATCCGCTTCATCTTCCGAAAAATCGGGTTTTTTATATTGATTATCCGTACCGTGCGCCTCTTCAAACGCGCAGTGACCTATGCTTTTATAGCAGTCCCGGTGATGCGGCGCGCCGCAAACCGGACAGTATACCACGTCGTCGTCTTCAAAAAGATAGGCGTGGCAAACGCTGCAAGTAAGTTTCTGTTCGCTCATTTATCAATTACCTCTGCTGTTTTATCAAAAATCAAGGAAAAGTATTCCTCGCCGTAATTATGATATTCACCTTTTTTTATCATATCTTCAAATTCCCCGCGGCTGACCCATTTCGCTTCCGCGACCTCGCTTGCCTGAAGGGTAAGCTTATCGGCGGGCATGTCGGAGATGACCGACCATATATCAAGAAATGAATTGCGGCGCTTCATTCTGGTAACAAACCGCAGTATTTGCCTGTCGGATTTAATGCCCAGTTCTTCATAAAGCTCGCGTGAAGCGGCGGTGAAAGAATCTTCGCCGGCTATTGCCGCGCCGCCGGTCGCCGCCCATTCTCCCGGCATAAGCTTTTTCTCTTCGGAGCGGCGCTGAATCAAAATTCTGCCGTCGGGGGAGATTATCCATATATGAACCACCAGATGGTATTCGCCTTTTTTGAAAGGGTAGTTGCCGCGTACCGCGGTACGCCCGGTGGGTTCCCCTTTTTCGTTAAGTATATCCCATTTTTCCGTCTGCATTTTTTCATCCTTTGAAAGTTTACGGCAAGCCGGTTTTTGCGACCTGCCAAAAAGCGTGCCTGTTAAAAACTGCACTTTTCCACCATTATACAAATCACATTATAACACCGATGAATTTATTTTTCAACATTTATAATTTTGCTATTGATAAACTCGTAAAAATATATTATAATAATTCGAGGATGTACGCACCGGCGTGCGAATGGGCGGGTCCTGTGCGGCGGCAGATTGTGAACCATGTCAGGCGGGGAACCGAGCAGCATTAAGCGTATCGAGCCGTGCGCGCAGCAAATCGGCTCATTCGTGCGCCGGTGCGTACAAGTTTCAGAAGTAAAAAAAGGGGGGACCGTTTTGGGCTATCAGGCGCTTTACAGAAAATACCGTCCGCAAACGTTTTCGGACGTTTACGGTCAGGAGCATATAACCAAAATACTGCAAAGTGAGATAGAAAGCGGTAAAATCGGACATGCTTATCTTTTCGCGGGAACGCGCGGAACGGGTAAGACTACCTGCGCCAAAATACTCGCGCGCGCGGTCAACTGCGAAAACCCCCGCGGCGGCAACCCCTGCGGTGAATGCGATATGTGCCGCATGATACTGTCGGATGACGTGACTGATATAGTCGAGATAGACGCGGCTTCAAACAACGGCGTCGATAACATACGCGAATTGCGCGACCAGGTCGTTTTTTCACCAGCGATGGCAAAATACAGGGTGTATATCATAGACGAGGTGCATATGCTTTCGACCTCGGCTTTCAACGCGCTTCTCAAAACCCTTGAAGAACCGCCCGAGCACGTTATTTTTATCCTCGCAACGACCGAGGTGCATAAACTGCCGGCGACGATTCTTTCGCGTTGCCAGCGTTTTGATTTCAAACGGATAGACAGTGAGAAAATCTGCGAGCGGCTTAAATATGTCGCTGAAAAAGAGAATCTTACGATTACGGACGATGCGGCGACGCTTATAGCCGCGGCGGCGGACGGCGGTATGCGCGACGCGCTTTCGATACTTGACCTTTGCGCGAGCTCCGGCGGCAATATAACCGAGGAAACCGTAACGTTGGCCTGTTCCATGGCGGGCAGTGAATATCTGCTCAGTATGGCTGATTTCATAAACGCGGGGGATACCGAGGGCGCGCTTATGCTTCTTGATAAGCTTCATAATTCCTCGGTGGATATGAGCAGACTGCTTTTCGAGCTTACGTCGCATTTCCGCGACCTTATGATTATTAAAACCGTATCTTCGGGTAAACGTCCGATAGTTTGCTCGAAGGCGCATATGGCTTCACTTGAAACGCAAGCGGCGAAATTTACGCTTCAAGAGATAGTGGCGGTGCTCAATATGCTCCAAAACAGCGCGGCGCTTATGGTTGATTCAAACCGCCGCTCGGTAATGGAAATGACGGTTCTGCGTCTTTGCACCCCGAAACTTAGGAACGATATTGCAAGTCTCGAAGCGCGAATTGCCGCGCTCGAGGCTGGGAACATACCCGAAAAACCGATAAAGAGAAAAGCGGAAGCGGCGGAACCGCCCGCGGAAGAAATACCCGATGATGAAGAGCCGGAAATTTTTGCCGAAGCCGAACCCGAATATGAAGAAACGTCGTCTGCTGTCGATGACGAATCGGAAAGGCCGCTTTCAAACTGGCAGGACGTACTTGAGGTGTTGCAGTCAAGAAGCCCGATAATGGCGGGTGTGCTTAAAGATTCGGCGGCGTATATAAAGGGCGGCCGTCTGCTTATAGATACCGAAAATACCCAGTTCAAGAATCTTGTGAACGGCTCGAATCCCATTTACCGCGAGGCAATAAAGAATGCGGCAAAAGAAGTTCTCGGCAAGAGATATAATTTAGGACCGTATGTCAAAAAGGTGCAAAGCGAAGAAGCGGACCCGCTTGACGTTTTTGCAAACAAACTCAAAGCCTTTGAAAAATAATAAACAGGAGACAGGTTATGAAAGTCAGAATACCGAATTCCGGCGGCGGAAACATGAATCAGATGTTAAAACAGGCGCAGAAAATGCAGGAGGATATGGCGGTTTTGCAGGAAGACCTTGAAAACCGTGAATATACTGCGACCGCGGGCGGCGGCATGGTAAGCGTAACCGTCGACGGTAAGCACCTTATCAAATCGATAAAGATAAACCCCGAGGCGGTTGACCCCGAGGATATCGAAATGCTCGAAGATTTTGTTACCGTTGCGGTAAACGAGGCGGTAAACAACGCCATAAAGACTTCCGAAGAGGAAATGGGCGCGATAACCGGCGGACTTAATCTGCCCGGCGGTTTGGGCTTTCCCGGGATGTAAACATGAGTAATGAAATTGTATCGTTAAACGAACTGATAAACCAGTTTGCGCGGCTTCCCGGCATAGGGAAAAAGACGGCGCAGCGACTGGCTTTCAGTATTCTCGAACAGCCGCCGGAACGCGCAAAGGCGTTTGCCGACGCGCTGGTCGGCGCGCGTGAAAAAATACATTTTTGCAAGGTGTGTCAGAGCCTTACCGATTTAGAGGTCTGTCCGATTTGTTCAAGCGATAACCGCGATAAAAGCGTTATTTGTGTTGTCGAGGACCCGAAGGACGTTATGGCTTTTGAGCGTACGCGCGAGTTTTCAGGCGTTTACCACGTGCTTCACGGCGTAATTTCGCCGCTTGATAACGTGGGACCTGACGACCTTAAAATAAAGGAACTTATGGCGCGGCTCGGTTCGGGTGAGGTAAAGGAAATAATTATGGCTACCAATCCGACGGTCGAGGGCGAGGCGACGGCGAGTTATCTTTCGCGGCTTATCAAGCCGATGGGTATAAAGGTCACGCGCCTTGCTTACGGTGTTCCGGTCGGCGCCGACCTTGAATACGCCGATGAATATACGCTTGCCCGCGCACTTGAGGGAAGAAACGAGATTTAGTATGGATAAAAAGAAAATCGACAGGATAAACGAACTCGCAAGAAAGCAAAAAAGCGAGGGACTTTCCGAAGAAGAGAAAAAAGAACAGTTTGAGCTTCGGCGCGAGTATATCGAGGCGTATAAGCAGAGCCTTATATCACAACTCGAGAGTATTCGCTTTGTCGAGCCGGATGGCAGTCAGCATAAAATCATACCGAAAAGTTAATGAGAGTATACACGGCGCGGCAGTTTTCTGCCGCGCGTTTCAAAAAGCATATACGGGGAGTTAAAAGATGTCGGAGCGTACTATTGCGGCAATATCCACGCCGAAGGGCGAGGGCGGCATATCTGTAATAAGAATATCGGGCGGCGACGCGATAAGTATCGCCGAAAGATGCTTTCGGTCGGTAAGCGGCAGGAAGCTTTCGTCGCTTGAAGGTTACCGCGCGGCTTTCGGTAAGGCGGTAAGACCCGACGGCTCGCATATCGACGAGGCGGTCGCGCTGGTTTTTCGCGCCCCTAAAAGCTACACCGGCGAGGACGTAGTTGAGATATCGGTTCATGGCGGCGTAATTCCCGCGCGTGAGTGCCTTGCCGCCGTTTTCGCGGCGGGCGCGCATTCTGCGGGCGCGGGCGAATTCACCAAGCGGGCGTTCTTAAACGGGAAAATGGACCTTGCCGAAGCGGAAAGCGTTATGGAAATCATCAGCGCTAAAAACGCGGCGGCGCTGCGACTGGCAAACGGCGCAAAAGAGGGCAGAATAGGCAAAGATATTGAAAGAATAACCGAAAAACTGCTCTTTACCGCGAGCAGTCTCGCGGCGTATTCGGATTTTCCCGATGAGGATATCGAGGGACTCGATAAAGAAAGCTTTTCGGCTATGATAGACGAAAGCGAAGCCGCCGTAAAGAAGCTTATCTCGACCTTTGACAGCGGTCAGGCGGTACTGCTCGGCGTTCAGACGGTAATCGTAGGTAAGCCCAACGTCGGCAAATCGACCCTTATGAATATGCTTTCGGGTAACGAGCGGTCAATAGTGACGAAACACGCCGGAACCACCCGCGATATAGTCGAAACGCAGGTTAATATCGGCGATATTACGCTTATTCTTTCGGATACCGCCGGTATACGCGAAACCGATAACGAAATAGAGAGTATCGGGGTGGACCGCGCGGTAAAGCGCGTCGATACGTCGGCGCTCGTTCTCGCGGTTTTCGATACCTCGAAACCGTTTGACGGCGAGGATATGCGGATAATCGATTTGATAAAGGGTAAAAACTGTATCGCGGTACTCAATAAGTGCGACCTGCCGAAGGCGGCGGACTGTTCGGCGCTTCGCGGTCTTGATACGGTAGCGGTTTCGGCAAAGCTCGGCGAGGGTATCGAAACGTTATGTAAAGAGATAGAAAAGGTCTGCGGCGCGGCTTCGCTTTCCGCGGATGACACCGTGCTCTTAAACGAGCGACAGTATTCCTGCGCCGTCCGGGCGCAAAACGCGATAATCAACGCGAAAGAAGCGTTTGATTCGGGCGTTACGCTCGACGCGGTGACCGTGCTGATAGACGACGCGATAAACGCGCTATTGGAGCTTTCGGGCAAGCGCGCGACCGATGAGGTTGCAGAGGAAATATTCAAAAACTTTTGTATCGGAAAATAAGAGGAATTACAGATGATAAAGAAGTATGACGCGGGTGAATATGACGTCGCCGTAATCGGCGGGGGACATGCCGGTATCGAGGCGGCGCTTTCGGCGGCTCGCCTTGACTGCAAAACGGTGATGTTCACCATAAGCCTCGACTGGGTGGGCAATATGCCCTGTAACCCGTCAATAGGCGGCACGGCTAAGGGACACCTTGTCCGCGAACTCGACGCGCTCGGCGGCGAAATGGGCAAGGCGGCGGACGCGAATACCCTTCAAAGCCGTATGCTTAACCGCGGCAAAGGTCCGGCGGTTTATTCGCTTCGCGCCCAAATCGACCGCAGGGCGTACAGCGGCTATATGAAAAACGTCGTTGAAAAACAAAAAGGGCTCGACGTTAAACAGGCGGAGATAGTTTCGCTTGAAAAAGAGGGCGGCCTTTGGGCGCTGACTACACGGCTCGGCGCCTGTTTTAAGGCAAAATGCGTTATAATCGCCACCGGTACTTTTTTAGGCGGCAGAGTATATATAGGTGAAGTCAATTACGAAAGCGGACCTGACGGAAATTTCCCCGCCACCAAGCTTTCGCAATGCCTTAAACAAATGGGATTGCCGCTTCGCCGCTTCAAGACGGGAACGCCCGCCCGCGTGGCGAGGGACAGTATCGATTTTTCGGTTCTTGAAGTGCAGGAGGGCGACGAAATAACCGAGCCGTTCAGTTACCAAACGAAGAAGCCGATAGAAAACAAGGTTGTTTGCCATATAGGTTATACCAATGAAAAGACCAAGGAAATAATACTTAAAAACCTTGACCGTTCACCGCTTTACGCCGGAGTTATAGAGGGCGTTGGTCCGCGGTACTGTCCGAGTATCGAGGATAAAATAGTGCGTTTCGCGGATAAAAAAAGACATCAGATGTTTATAGAGCCGTGCGGTGAAAACACCGATGAAATGTATCTTCAAGGGATGTCCTCATCGCTCCCCGAGGAGGTGCAGTTAGCGTTTTACCGCACTATGAAAGGGCTTGAAAACGTAAAGGTGATGCGTAACGCCTACGCCATTGAGTATGACTGCGTAGACCCGACGGCGCTTTACCCGACGCTGGAGCTTAAAAGCTTTCCGGGGCTTTTCGGCGCGGGACAGTTTAACGGCTCTTCCGGTTACGAGGAAGCGGCGGCGCAGGGACTTGTCGCGGGTATCAACGCGGCGCGCAAGGTCAAAGATAAATCCCCCGTGATACTTTCGCGCACGGGGTCTTATATAGGTACGCTTATCGACGACCTTGTTACAAAGGGTTGTATGGACCCTTACAGAATGATGACCTCGCGCAGTGAGTACAGATTACTGCTTCGTCAGGATAACGCCGATGAGCGCCTTATGCCGACAGGTCACGAGATAGGACTTATCGACGATGAGACCTACGCGGAGATGATAAGGGACGTAAAGCTTAAAGAAAAAGAAATTGCGAGGGTAAAATCGGTGTTTCTTCCGCCGAGCGAGGCGCTCGGCGAGTTGCTTCAAAGCCTCGGAACGGTACCGACCGATACCGGCGCGAATCTTGCCGATTTGATAAAACGCCCGCAGATTTCATATAAAGATTTAGCGCCGTTTGATAAGACCCGCCCGGTACTCAGCGACCGCGTTTGCGAAAAGGTTGAAATTGAGATAAAATACGAGGGCTATATCGACCGCCAGCTAAAGCAGGTCGAAGAAATGAAGCGGCTCGAAAGCAAAAAAATACCCGAGGATATAGATTACGGTTCTATCCACGGTCTGAGGCTCGAAGCCAGGGAAAAGCTCGGCAAAATCAGACCCGACAGCGTAGGCAGAGCCGGCAGAATATCGGGGGTAAGTCCGGCGGATATCGCCGTTTTGCTTGTCTATTTAAGCGGTATTAAAGGGGAAGACAAATGATTGATTTCAACGCTGAATCACTGAAAAGTAAATGTGAACGCTTTGGGCTCATCCTTGACAGTACCGCGGTAAACCGACTTGAAGCTTACGGTAATTTACTGCTTGAATGGAACGAGAAAATAAACCTTACCGCCATAACGGAGCCATCAGAGGTGCTTTATAAGCATTTTTACGACTGTCTTTTGTTTTTCAGCGCGGTCGAGGTGAAAAAAGGCGCCGAGATTATCGACGTAGGCACCGGCGCGGGCTTTCCGGGTATCGTGCTTAAAATCGCGCGCCCGGATATAAACATAACCTTGCTTGACAGCTTGAATAAAAGACTGACCTTTTTAAGCAATGTGTTAAACGAGCTTTCGCTTCCCGGTAAAACCGTTCACATGCGAGCCGAAGAGGGCGGGAAAACCCCCGAGCTTCGTGAAAAGTTCGATATAGCCTGCGCGAGAGCCGTGGCGGGACTTAACGTCCTTTCGGAATACTGCGTGCCGTACGTTAAGGTCGGCGGCGTATTCGTCGCCATGAAGAGTGCAAATTGCGAAGACGAGGTCACCGCCTCGTTTGCCGCGCTTAAAACGCTCGGTTGCGCTACTCCGGATACGGTAAAGCGACAACTGCGCGAAAACGAGGGACGAGCGTTCATTGTGGCGAAAAAGATATCGCAAACTCCGCCAAAATATCCGAGAAATACCGCCAAAATATCAAAAGCCGCGCTGTAAAAGCGCGGCTTAACTGTTTTTATGTCGGATATTGCGACCGAAAAGACTTTACAAATAAAGGCTCGTCCGTCATAATTGTTTCAGAAAGTTTCGGGAGGCGGGAGTATGCACATGATACGCGAAAGAAAAATACTCCTCCTTCGTCCCGATGAAATCTCGCCGTCACTTGACCAGCCGCGGAAAAATTTTGACGAGTACGAATTGCGTTCGCTTTGCGACAGTATACGCGCAAACGGTATAATCGAGCCGCTCACGGTAAGGCGGGAGGGTAAAAACAGATATATACTTATTTGCGGTGAAAGGCGGCTTCGCGCGGCGAAAATGGCGGGACTGCGGCGGGTTCCCTGCGTGGTACATAATACCGATGAAAAAAGCGCCGCGGTTATGAGCCTGACCGAAAACATACAGCGCAGCGACCTTGATTTTTTTGAGGAAGCGACGGCGATAGATAAACTGCTCGGCATTTATAAAATAAGTAAAACCGATATGGCGGCACAGCTCGGAATGGCGCAGTCGACCCTCTCAAACAAGCTTCGTTTACTGCGAATCGAGCCGGAGGACAGAGAAAAAATCATTGCCGCGAATCTGTCCGAGCGGCACGTGCGCGCGCTTTTGCGCCTCGAAAAAGAGGACGTGCCGTTTGTGCTGGACGCGGTTATAAGCGGACGTATGAGCGTAAGTCAAACCGAAGAACTCGTAAAGTCGATAGTCAACCCGCCGCCGGCAAAGTTCACAAAAGCCGCGCCGGTAAGAAAATCGGCGATAGGTAATATCAAACTGTTTTCAAACAGTCTTTCAAAGCTTCTGTCAACCATGCAGAATTCGGGAGTAAACGCCTATTCGTCACGCGTTGAAACCGAAGACTATATAGAATTCGAGGTAAAAATCGAGAAAAACCCCGAAAAACAAATGAGCATACCCGGTATCCGATAAAACCCGCCGGTTGCCTTTCCCCTTGGGCAAGCCGCGGTTTTATAAGCCCACAAGTGCGGTTCTGCACTGCCGCACAAGGGCAGACCATATTCATCCCCATACCTGAACGACCCTGTCTTAAGGCAGGGTCGTTCAGCATATATAATGCTGTCGCGCATAACTTCGCAAAAAAAGTTTTTTGAAAAAATGCTTGACAAAACGTTGCGGCGGGAGTATGATACAAGTGTATTAGTTCACATAGTACACTTGATGGGAGGGGAAATATGTTCCAACTTGACCTTAAAAGCGGCGTTCCCATTTGCGACCAAATAGTAAACGGCTTCATTAAACTGAAGGCGCTCGGGCTTATTTCCGGCGGCGAGCAAATGCCGAGCGTACGTTCTCTGGCGCTGAAATTCAGTATTAACCCGAACACCGTGCAAAAGGCGTACGCCGTTCTCGAAGCACAGGGAATAATATATTCCGTAAAGGGCAGAGGCTCTTTTGTATCGGACGACGACCGCGGGCATTCGGCGGTTATAGCCCGCGCAAAGGAAGATTTTTGTACGGCGGTGGAGCGTGCGCGCGATTTGGGGCTTTCCGCTTTTGAACTTAAAGAAATAGTAGACGGAGTATATAAAACTCCAAAATCCGGGCATAAGGAGGAAAAAAATGCTGACGGCTAATAATCTTACAAAAACATTTGAAAACATAAATGCCGTTGACGGCGTAAGCTTTGAAATAGAGGACGGTTGCGTTTACGGGCTGGTCGGTTCAAACGGCTCGGGCAAATCGACTCTCTTGCGGCTTATAAGCGGGGTTTACAAACCCGATGGCGGCGAGGTCGGCATTGACGGCGAGCCGAGTTTCAATAACCCCGCGGTCAAAACGCAGATAGCGTTTTTAGGCGACACGCCGTATTTTCTGCCGCAGGCGAACCTCAAAGAAATGGCGAAGTTTTATAGCAGTACCTATGAAAGCTTTGACGCGGACGTTTACCGCAAGCTTCTTGAGGTTTTTCCGCTTGATGAAAAAGCGAGACTTTCGACCTTTTCAAAGGGTATGCGGCGTCAGGCGGCGCTGATACTCATGCTCTCGACAAAACCGCGTTATCTGCTTTTGGACGAGGCGTTTGACGGGCTTGACGTAATCATGAGAAAAACGCTTTCAAACATAATAATAGAATGCACCGATAAATACAAAACCACCGTTATTATCGCCTCGCACAATTTGCGCGAGATAGAGGATATGTGCGACCATATATCGCTTCTTCATAAAGGCAAACTCATAGCAAACGGCGGTATAGAGGACGTCAGCGGCAGTATTCATAAAATACAGGCGGTGTTTACGGATATGCCGGCGCCCGAGGCTTTTTCCGGTCTCGATATTATGAAAACCGAGCG
>JAFZIW010000118.1 GCA_017554125.1 Clostridia bacterium
ACTTGCCATAACCGCGGGATCGAATCCGATTTTCTTTGCAAGTATGGGAAGCGAACAACCGATAATTTTTGCGACGATTATCGCACAGAAAAGCGTTGCTGATACGACGCAGATCTCAACGATTACATGACCGTTGTCGAAGTTCTTTAACAGCATATTATCAACAAAGAAGAGTTTTACAAAGTTTACGGAAACAAGCGCCGCCGCACAGAAAAACGCAACGCGGATTTCCTTCCATAATACGCGGAGAATATCCTTAAACTCAATATCGCCCATTGAAATCGCACGGATTACAGTAACCGACGCCTGAGAGCCGCTGTTTCCGCCGGTATCCATAAGCATAGGTATAAAAGCGATAAGCGCGCCGAATTTGATGAGTTTATCTTCAAAACCGGAAATAATAGCGCCGGTAAACGTTGCCGTAATCATAAGGAGCATAAGCCAGGGTATGCGCGCCTTAAAGGTCTCAAATACCGACGTCTTAAAATAACTGTGCTCACTCGGCAAGATAGCCGCCATCTTTTCGATATCTTCAGTAGCCTCTTCCTGCAAAACGTCGATAGCGTCGTCAACCGTAACGATACCAACAAGTCGGCTTTCTTTATCGACTATCGGAAGCGCCAAAATATCGTACTTCTCGAAAAGACCGGCAACAAGTTCCTTATCGTCAAGTGTGTTGGCGTAAATAATGTTTTCATCCATTATATTGCCGATAATCTCGTCTTTAGCATTAAGAAGCAGGTCTTTAACCGAAACAATGCCTAAAAGATGCCTGCCTGCGTCGGTGACGTAACAACTGTAAATCGTTTCGGAATCAATACCGATTTTTCTTATCCTGTCAAACGCGTCTTCAACCGACATGGACTTTTTAAGGTCGATATACTCGGTCGTCATAATACTGCCGGCGCTGTCGTCGGGATAAGCAAGCAGCTGATTTATCATACGCCGCGTTTTAGGGTCGGTTTGTTTGAGTATACGTTTTGTAACGGTTGCCGGCATTTCATCAATGATATCGACGGTATCATCCATGAATAATTCGTCTATAACGTCGTGAAGTTCCTTATCGCTGAATGCCTCAATGAGAAGCTGCTGCATATCGCTGTCCATCTCGACGAAGACTTCCGCCGCGAGTTCTTTCGGAAGAATTCTGAACATTATAGGCAGGTCTTTTTCTGGTGCTTCTTCAAATATAGCCGCTATATCTGGAGGTTGCATATCAGAAAGCATAGTTTTAAGTGTCCCAAACTTTCTGTCTTCAATCAATTCGAGTATTTTCTCATCCATAAGCCAACCTCCCCGCAGGTTTCTAACAATAAAACCCCGTCTTTAATGACAGGGTCTTAAATTGTTTAATTATTATACAATTTTAATAAATATTTGTCAATGCTAAATTCTGATATTGACGAGATGCGTGATGCCCGGAATACTCTCACCTTGCATTGTGGAAGTCGGCGATAAAAGCGCGCCGGTCGACATGAACAGTATATTCTTGTACTTCCCTTTTTCAAACATATGAAAAACATACGAATTAAGCACGGTGGCGCTACACCCGCAACCCGAACCGCCGGAATGAACGTCCTGCGTATTCCTGTTGAAAATCATAAGCCCGCAATCAAAATGTTTTTCGCGTATGCGGATTCCGCGATTCTCAGTAAGAATATACAGTAAATCGCTTCCTACCTTGCCGAGGTCGCCGGTAATAATTGCGTCATAATCATCAGGCGAAGTATGTGTATCGTTCAAAAATGAAAGAAGCGTTGACGCGGCGCTCGGCGCCATAGCCGCACCCATATTGTTGGCGTCTTTGACGCCTAAATCAACGATTTTACCGAAAGCCGCTTTGTCAATATAAGGTAAACCCTCGCTTTGTGAAAGTATGGTCGCTCCCGCCCCGGTAACCGTCCATTGCGAGCTTTGCGGGCGCACAGAGCCGTATTCAAGCGGATAGCGATACTGTCGTTCAGCTGAACAAAAATGTGATGATGTGACCGCCGCGGAGAGTTTGGCGGCGCCGCTGTCAACAGCGAGTGCGGCGAGAATCAAGCCGAGAGTCATTGTCGAACAGGCGCCGTATATACCGGCAAAAGGTATATTCATACCTCGAAGCCCGAAAGATGAGCCGACGCACTGATTAAGCAAATCTCCTGCAAAGATAACGTCAATATCGTTTTCACTTTTTGAGCATTTTCGAAGAGCGGTTTCGACTGCTATTTTTTGCATACGGCTTTCGGCTTTTTCAAAAGACTTTTCACCGAAACGGCTATTGGAATCGTGTGTATCGAATTCATGGGAAAGAGGACCATCAAATTCTTTTTTTCCAACAACAGAGCCGTATCCGATAACCGACGGTTTAACTGAAAAACAAATAGTTGTTTTACCGATACGCGTTGCCATAAAGACACCTCAAATAATGATTTGTCTTTAATATTTGCAGTGCGTAGAGTATTTATACAAAGGTTATTTTGTGATAAATTTCATTATGCACTTTTTACCTTTTTTAACAACAACGCCGGCAGACAACCGTTCGTTTGTAAACGCAAAAGCCGTATCTGTGATTTTTTCGTCGTCAACGCTTACGCCGCCTTGCTCTACCGTGCGGCGTGCTTCGCCGTTTGAAGCTGCCATACCTGCTTTAACCATAGCGCGAAGCAAACCGATTTTACCGTCAGTAAAATCAGCGGTTTCAAATTCAACGGTAGGCATATCGGCGTGAACACCACCGCCGCCGAAAACGGCGTGAGAAGCCTCGCGCGCTTTAATTGCTTCTTCATCGCCGTGAACAAGTTTAGTCAGTTCAAAAGCGAGAATTTCTTTTGCTTCGTTTAAGCGACTGCCTTCCCAGATATCCATTTTATCAATTTCTTCAAGCGGCAGGAATGTAAGCATTCTGATACATTTCAGCACGTCGGCGTCCCCAACGTTTCGCCAATACTGGAAAAACTCATACGGCGACGTTTTTTCGGGATCAAGCCAAACCGCGCCGG
>JAFZIW010000119.1 GCA_017554125.1 Clostridia bacterium
ACGCATAAAATTATAATAAGCGCCTTTTTGCCGCGCGAGAGTTTTTTCTTCTCCTTGCCTATTTCGGAAAGGAGAATTTCATCCTCATCCGTGCGTTTGCGCCCCCTCATTTTAACGTCCTTTGAAGGTTTTGTGCTGTGAGCGCCGTGTTTTTTTCTTTCTGCCATAATAACATCCCCGTTTCGGTAAAAACTACCGAGTTTATGTTTTGTTTTTTTCTTTTCTGTCTGTTCGGCTCATATTTTCCAAACTGTCCGTTTATAAATTTCGCCTATTTTAAGTCTTTTCTATCCTGTTAACAGCCGGCTTGATTTATGTGCCATCAAACTATAGACTTATAAATTTCGCCTTTTTTAATTCCGCTTTTCGCGGCGGCTTCCTTTGCCGCGGAGGACGCCGACATCCCGTCCGCCATAAGCTTTTTTGCGAACGCGACCGCCGCCTGAGGCGTCATATCGGGCGCGGCTTCTTCCTTTTCTTTGCCTCGCACTATAAGCACGTACTCGCCCTTGGGCGGGTTTTCGGCGTAGTAGTCAAGCGCCGAAGTGAAATTAAAGAAGCGGACCGATTCGTGTATCTTGGTTATTTCCTTTACTATACATATTTCCCGCTCGCCGAGGGCGTCTCTCATATCGGCAAGCGTTTTTATGAGCTTATGCGGCGCCTCATAGAAAACAAGGGTTCGGGTTTCGCCCTTTATTTCTTCGAGATGCTTCATCCGGCTTATGCGGTTTACCGATAAAAAGCCCTCGAAACAAAACCTGCCGGTCGGAAAGCCCGAAAGGCTGAGCGCCGACGTCAGCGCGCTCGGTCCCGGCACCGATTCGACCGTAATGCCCGCCTCATGCGCGGCGCGCACCAGGTCCTCGCCCGGGTCGGAAATGGCGGGCATACCCGCGTCGCTCACTATCGCAAGATTTTCGCCCGCGAGAACGCGGCGGATAAGGTATTCGCCCTTTTGCGCCTTGTTGTGTTCATAATAGGAAACGGTTTCTTTTTTTATGCCGAAATGATTAAGAAGTTTCGCCGTTACGCGGGTGTCCTCCGCCGCTATAAAATCGGCTTCGCGAAGTATTCGCGCCCCGCGCGGCGAAAAATCTTCAAGGTTGCCTATCGGCGTACCCACGACAAATATTTTACCCGACACCCCGATACGCCTCCTTGTACGGACCGTATATCCGCTTCATTTCTTCTGAAAGCTCGCCGTCTTTATAAATGTAAAGTTCAGGCTCGATTACAAGACCCGGCTTCGCGTCGCGCTTGCCCTCGATAAGAATTAGCCACGGTGCTTCGCCGACCGCCTTTGCCACGGTACGAAGCCGCTTGGGCTCGACGCCGTGTTTGCTCATAAGCGTAATAAGCTCGGCAAGCCGCTCGGGACGCTGACACATACAAAGTCTTCCGCCGGTGCGAAGCAGCGCGGCGCCGACGCGAACGGTATCTTCAAGCGTACAGGTGCTTTCAAACCGCGCTATAAGACGGGCGCTTTTTTCCGCTTTGATTCCGGCGTTCGCCGCCTTGTAGGGCGGGTTGCAGGTGACAAGCGTTTTATCGCCGAAGGAGATTTTGCCTTTAAGCTCGGCTATATCGGATAAAACGGCGGTGAAATTATCGAAATTCTCTTTACTTGCGGTCATTTCGGCAAGCTCGGTCGCCGCGGGCGCTATATCGACGCCGAAGGCTTCTTTTATCTTGCCGTCGCGCAGCATAAGAAAAGGTATAATGCCGCAACCCGTTCCGAGGTCTACGGCGATATCGTTTCTTTTAGGCTTCGCAAAATCGGCGAGAAGCACCGCGTCTGTGCCGAAGGTGTGCTCATCCGATACGTAGATAAACCGCCCGTTTCCTATCGGCTCTCTTTTAACGTTTACTGCCTTGTCCATTTAACACCGTCTTTGGTATCTTCAAGTATTATTCCCATATCTTTTAATTTGTCGCGTATTTCGTCGGCGGTGCGGAAATCTTTGTTTTTGCGCGCCGTTGTACGCTTTTCTATGAGCGCCTCGATTTCGCTGTCAAGCGCTTCGGTCTTCCGGTTGTAAACAAGACCCAAAACGTAAGCGAGCTCGTCGAAGGTTTGAGCGCAGACCGCCAGCGTATTTTTGCTCGCGCCGGCGTCTATCGCGGTGTTTATATCGCGCACCAGCCCGAAAAGCGCGGCTATCGCGTCGGCAGTGTTGAGGTCATCCTCCATAGCGGCGATAAACTCGGCTTTTCTCTTTTCGCAGAACTCGGCGGCCGTTTCGCCGTCAGCCGCGTTTTTAAGGGCAAAATCGATATTGTCGCGGCAGTTGTAAAGCCTTTCGAGCGCGTTTTTGCTTTGCTCGACGATATCGACGGAATAATTTATCGGTCCTCTGTACTGCGAGGAAATCATCAGGTATCTTATCGGCTCGTAGCCGTATTTTTCGGCGACGTCGCGCACGGTGAAGAAATTGCCGAGCGATTTCGACATTTTCCGGTTGTCAACGTTGATAAAACCGTTATGCATCCAGTAATGCGAGAATTCACAGCCGTTTGCCGCCTCGGACTGGGCTATTTCGTTTTCGTGGTGGGGGAAGATAAGGTCGAAGCCGCCGCAGTGGATATCAATGGTCTTGCCTAAATACTTGCCCGCCATGGCGGAGCATTCGATATGCCAGCCCGGTCTGCCCTTGCCGAAGGGAGAATCCCAAAACGGCTCGCCCTCTTTGGCGCCTTTCCATAGGCAGAAGTCCATAGGGTCTTCCTTTATGTCGCCCGTGCTGATTCTGGCGCCCGCTTCAAGCTCTTCAAGCGGCTGATGGGAAAGCTTGCCGTAAGAGGCGAATTTTTTGGTGCGGTAGTAAACGTCGCCGCCCGCCTCGTACGCGTAGCCTTTTTCCATAAGGGTAGTGATAAGGCGTATGATTTCATCAATGTTCTCGGTGGCGCGGGGGTGTACCGTCGCTTTGCGCACGTTAAGCCCGTTCGCGTCGACCCAGAATTCTTTAATGTATCTTTCGGCGACCTCGGGGACGGTTATGCCCTCCTCGTTCGCCTTTTTTATGAGTTTGTCGTCAATATCGGTAAAATTCTGAACGAAATTGACTTTATAGCCGCGCCATTCGAGGTAGCGGCGAAAAACGTCAAACACGCAAAGCGGACGGGCGTTTCCGATATGGATAAAGTTATAAACGGTCGGACCGCAGGCATAGATGTTTATCTCGCCCTCTTTTATCGGTATAAGCTCTTCCTTTTCGCGTGTAAGCGTATTGAAAATTCTCATTGTTTTTCTCCTTCAAGTGCCTTTATGCGTTTTTCTATCCGCGCTATTTCCTGCGCTATGGGGTCGGGGATGTGTATCTGGTCGAGCAAGGCGCAGTAGACTTTTTTGCCGTCCTGCTTTACCACCCGCGCCGGTACGCCGACGACAGTGCAGTTCGCCGGTACGTTTTCAAGCACCACGGCGCCCGCCGCAATGCGCGAGTTATCGCCGACGGTAAGCGGACCCAATACTTTTGCGCCGGCGCTTATCATTACGTTGTTGCCTATCGTCGGGTGGCGCTTGCCGGTATCTTTGCCGGTGCCGCCGAGCGTCACGCCCTGATATATCAGCACGTCGTCGCCGATTTCGGCGGTTTCGCCTATCACCACGCCGTGACCGTGGTCGATCACAAAGCGTTTGCCGATTTTGGCGCCCGGGTGAATTTCAATACCGGTTTTACGCGCGGCGCGCTGGGAAATCATACGCGCACGGAACGTATGCCCTTTAAGGTATGCCTTGTGGGCGCGCCGGTAAGCGCGTATCGCCTTAACGCCGGGATAGAGGAAAAACACCTCTAACGCACTTGTTGCCGCGGGGTCTCTGTCCATAGCCGCGCGGACGTCTTCTTTTATCTGACTGAACAAATCAAAACACTCCTATTCGGAATAATCATAAAAGGAAT
>JAFZIW010000120.1 GCA_017554125.1 Clostridia bacterium
AACGCCAAAAATGACAGTACCGTCTGCGCTAAGCTTCTGAAGAAATGCTATGATCCCGAACTATTTTCTTCAATGATTACAGATACTTCCGCACCCGATTTCTTTGCACGTTACACATTTAAGCCCTATGTAATAAAGAGCGCTGACGACGAGTATCTCGATAAAAAATATCTCTGCTTTAACTGTATGGAATGCGGTTTACCGCTTACGTTAAGAGGTAATTGGCGTTTTCGCGGCGGCGCGCTTTTAGCCGAACTTAAATGCGTTTCCTGCGGTATAAATTACCGCGCCGTTATCAGAGCCCGCCGGCTTTTTGACGGCGTCAGAGTTAAAAGAAAACTTAATGTAAAAAAGACGGAAAAAACAAATGATGATGAAATGTCGGATATGTCCGAGAAAGTGTAACGCAATTCGTGATAAAAGCGGAAATAACGGCGGCGTATGCAAAGCCGGAATCTTACCGCGAGTGGCGCGAGCCGGACTGCATACCTTTGAAGAGCCCTATATCAGCGGAAAAAACGGCTCGGGAACGGTTTTTTTCAGCGGTTGTTCTCTTGGCTGTGTTTACTGTCAAAATGAGATTATAAGCCATAAAAACTTCGGTAAGGACGTTTCTGTCCAACGGCTTGCCGATATTTTTAAAGAATTGACCGATAGCGGCGCGCATAATATAAACCTTGTTACACCTACACATTTTTCTTACGCGATAAAACAGGCTCTTGATATTTACAGACCCCCTATGCCTATAATCTATAATACGAGCGGATATGAACTCCCCGAAATAATTCGCTCACTTGAAAACTATGTTGACGTGTATCTTTTTGACTTAAAGTATCTGAACGGCGATTTGGCGCTGAAATATTCCGGCGCCCCTGATTATCCTGAATATGCGACCGCGGCGATTCTTGAAGCATACCGCCAAAAGAGCGAGTGTAAATTTGAAAACGGTCTGATTAAAAGCGGCGTAGTAATAAGACATTTACTTTTACCTTCGGCGACCGTCGACGCGATAAGTGTTTTTGATTTTGTGCATAAAAATACGCCTAACGCTTATTTCAGCATTATGAGCCAGTATGTACCCATGGGTAATGCGGTTTCTATGCCGCCTATTAGCAGAAGAGTGACCGAAAGGGAATATAACAAGGTACTTGAACATATTATTCATTCCGGCTTCAAAAACTGTTATTTTCAGGAAATTTCAAGCGCCGATACATGCTATATTCCAATTTTTGATTTAAGCGGCGTTTAGCATAATGGTTTGAATCGTACAAACAATAATAAGGCAGTCGGTGTGACTGCCTTATTTATTATATTATACTTGAATTTTATTTATTATAGATGTATAATATTCTGTGTATAACTATGAAAGTTGGTGTAATATGACACGCAGACAGGCACGTGAAGAGGCGTTTATTCTGATTTTTGAAAAACAGTTTAATGATTCGCCGCTTGAAGATATACTTGAGCTTGCCGTTGAAGTAAGGAGCATATCTCCCGACGATTATATAAAAGACGTTTTCTTCGGGGTTTACGATAACGTATCAAAAATTGACGGTATTATATCCGATAACGCCAGGGGCTGGAGTATCGGCAGACTTTCAAAAACCGCTCTGGCGGTATTACGGTTGTCAATTTACGAGATTTTGTATAAAAACGATATTCCGAACGCCGTTTCAATCAATGAAGCTGTAGAAATACTTAAAAAGTACGCTACCGAGCAGGATGCCGCATATGTAAACGGTATTCTCTCATCTGTTATTAAACAGGCATAATATGGACGTTACACCGATTACAGTAAAACAACTTAACACCTACGTTAAATCGCTTATAGAGAGTAATGAACTACTTTCAAGCGTTGCCGTTTGCGGCGAGATTTCCAACTACAAGGACCACTATTCAAGCGGGCATTGGTATTTTACGCTTAAAGACAGCGACGCACAGATTCGTTGCGTTATGTTCCGTTCCTACGCCGCCCGCGTTCCGTTCCCGATATCTGACGGTATGCAGGTGATTTTGCGCGGCAGAGTGTCAATTTACGAGCGTGACGGTCAGTATCAGTTTTATGCCGAGGAAATACATCCGCTCGGTGAAGGCGGTTTATCCGTTGCTTTTAACAAGCTGAAAGATAAACTGCAAAATGAGGGATTATTTTCGCCTGAAACGAAGCGACCCCTTAAACGCTATCCGAATAAAATCGCGGTACTTACGGCGAATACCGGCGCTGCGGTACATGATATTCTTAATATTACGGCGAGCAGATATCCGCTTTGCGAGATTCTGCTTTGCCCCGTGACCGTCCAGGGCGAAAGCGCCGCCGCGTCAATGATAGATATGCTTGAGCGCGTTTACTGCCGTGATGATATTGATACCATAATTATCGGTCGGGGCGGGGGTTCGCTCGAAGACCTTTGGGCCTTTAACGATGAAAACCTCGCGCGTAAGATTGCCGTGTCGCCGATTCCGGTTATTTCCGCGGTCGGGCATGAAACTGATTTTACGATTTGCGATTTTGTTGCCGACGTGCGCGCGTCAACGCCGTCACACGCTGCTGAACTTGCCGTACCGGACGGGGCCGCATTACATACGTTTCTTTCCGTTTACAATGGAAAAATTTGTTCGGCGCTTAACACAAAATTACAGATTTCAATTGGAAAATATGAAATTGCGGTTTCTAAATCACCGCTAAACAGACCGGCGGAATATTTCGACAGAATCGCACTTAATATTGATGGTATAACCGAAAAGTTATCTTTTATCATTAAAGAACGCCTTTCCGGTTATCAAAAGCGCTTTTCTGAATTGACTTCACGCCTTGACGCTTTAAGTCCGCTTAAAACGATTTCTCGCGGTTTTGCGGCGGTCAGTACTGACGGTAAGCGCGTTAAAGGTGTTTCTGAGCTGAATTCCGGTCAGGACATTGAAATAAAGTTTTCAGACGGTGAAGCCGACTGCAAAGTATCATCGATAAGGAGAAAACCATGAGTAAAGAGAATAAGACTTTTGAAGAAACGCTTGGCGAACTTGAAAAGATTTCATCAAAACTCGAATCACAGGATATACCTCTTGACGAAGCAATAGAGTTATTTGAAAAGGGAATCAAGCTTTCAAAAGAATGTTCAGATAAACTTGAAAATGCAAAGCAAAAAATTGAAATTTTAACCTCTGACGGGGGCGGTTCCGATGATTGACGGTATACTTGAAGAATACAGAATTAAAATCGAATCGCGCCTTGATATGATTAACGCCCTGCCGGGGCAACCGTATGACCCCGTTATCGATGCGGCGAGGTACAGTCTCCTAAATGGCGGAAAGCGTATTCGACCCATAATTCTGCTTGAATTTTATAGGCTATGCGGCGCCGATGACGACTGCGCATATAATTTTGCCTGCGCTGTTGAAATGATACATACCTATTCGCTTATCCACGATGATTTACCCTGCATGGATGACGACGGTATGCGTCGCGGCAAACCCTCATGCCATATACGTTACGGCGAGGGAATGGCGTTGCTCGCGGGCGATGATCTTTTGACCGAGGCGTTCGCCGTATGCGCTAAAACGCTCGGATTGCCGCAAGAACGCGTCGTCAAAGCGATTTCATATTTAGCTTCGGCGGTAGGAAGTTCCGGTATGATTGGCGGTCAGGTCATTGATACGTCTGTTTCGGTTGAAAACGAACAAATGCTGTTTCGTATGTATTCTCTTAAAACCTGCGCGCTGATTCGAGCGGCGGCGGTTTGCGGAGTGATTCTTGCCGGCGGTAGCGATGAACAGTTAAAATCAGCCGAGAATTACGCGGAAAATTTAGGACTTGCTTTTCAGATTATTGATGATTTGCTTGACGTTGACGGAAATTCCGAGGTTATCGGTAAGCCGGTCGGCAGTGATGATAAAAACGGAAAAAACACCGCTGTCCGTTTGCTCGGTGAATCGCGTTGCCGCGCGTTAGCCAATCAGTATACCAAGAACGCGTTATTGGCGCTTAATTCTTTTGACGGTAATACAGAAACACTTAAAGCACTTACTGAATTGCTTCTTATACGTGAAAAATAATTTCAGGTGATATATTTGGATAACCGTATTTTAAGCGGAATACACTCTCCGCAAGACCTGAAAAAACTTAATAACACGGAACTTGAAAAACTGTGCGATGAGATACGTGAAACGATAATTCAGACCGTTTCTGAAAACGGGGGACATCTTGCTTCAAATCTCGGTGCGGTCGAATTGACCGTTGCCTTACACCGCGC
>JAFZIW010000121.1 GCA_017554125.1 Clostridia bacterium
ACGTAATTTCCGCTGAAATAGAACCTCGATTTCGGATTTACGGAAACGGTATTACCGTAGGTCCCGTTTGAGAAAGAACCATCGCTTCTCAAAACCTCTTTCGGGAAAGTGTAGTTTTCAAAGAAGCCTTTTTCGAGTTCAATGTTTCTGACGTTTCCTTCGTTCGAATATCTCCATACGGTTTTGCCGCTGAACACTTCGTCGCCGCAGGTGAAATCGCCGTCAATGATAACGTTGTTACCGACCACGTTCCCTTTTTCATCCAATTCATACACCGCAAAATCGGAAATGTATCCGGAACTGCCGGACATAAAGTAAAATCTTACTGAAAGATTATCGGTTGTATCAACGCGCAGTCTTTCCGACGTCTTAAAGGTTTTGGTCACACGTATAGCCTGACCCCGCGAATCTGACGAATCGTACATTTCCCCGAGCGCCGCAAGGTTCAGCACTTTCTTTTCAGTAACGACCGCAGGGTCCGAAACGCCCGGATTCAGATCGTTATCAAGCAAATATGTCCAGGAAGCCTCAAGCCGCTCATCGGTCTCCCACATTTTCTGGTACAAAACGCCGTACGGCGCGGTGCTGGCACCGAGTCCGGTTATCAAAGAAGTGTATTCGACTCTGTAATTTGTATTGGGTTTAACTTGTAGCATCTGCTGTAAAAGCGCGTAATCGGCGGTATCCCTGTACTGTAAAGCATGAATATTATGGCCCGGATTCTTTGTAAAGAAGTTTTCGGGAATACCGCAGAATCTAAAGCAGTTGAAGCTGCCGCTCTTTTCCCAACCGTAGGTATCGCCTGTCGCAAAATCACCGTTTGAAAACAGATTATCCCCGACAGTATTTCCGTTGCCGTCAATTTCCTGCAAACAAGCATTTGCAAAGTAACCCGAAACGTATCCGTTCGGAACGTTTAATGTAATTTTGAAGTTATTACCGCTTTTAAGAAGAGAGGTCGGCGCATCAAACTCATACTTAAAAAGATATAAATTCTCATCTGAAAGGTCGGTAAAACCTGTCAGCTTTTTTGTCGTACCCGATTTGTTGTAATAGTTGACAGTGATACCGATAGTTTCGTTTCCGATGCCGGTACTTAAGTTTTTGAGATTCGCCGTAAGGCGGTATTTTTTACCGGTTTCTATTCTTACGGTTTGTGATAACTTGCCGTCCCCGCCTTTATACTCGATTTGCGGATCGCTCGACGTACTGTTCATACCGGAGAAAACAAGCATTTTCGAGTCGGTAGGCTTCTTATAAAAACCGTCGTCCTTAAAAACGATATTAAAGACAGCGCTTCCCGTTCCGAGATTTCCGTCTTTGGTCCAAACGCCCTCTTGCGCCTTATCGGAAAACGGAATTACCTCGGCACCTTCGCTTAAAAAGATTTTACGCAAAAGGTTATTATCGGTTACCGCCATACCGTCGGCGCCGATTTCAAATATTTCAAAACCGCCGAAAGTACCGTTTATATCAACCGAAGCAAAATCAATACCAACCCTGACATTTTTCGCATCGACAAGATTTGAAGGGGTTTTGAACGAAATAACGGTATTATAATAATTACCCTTATCCGTTACATAATTGCTCCCGTCATATTTCTTCGTTCCGCTTGAAGTTACAAACTCAATAAACGGTTTTGCCTTTGCGGAGCTTTCGTATTTGCTCTTAAAAACATACTGATAAGTCTTGCTGGATTCAAGCGTAGTATAGGCGCTGAGAACACCGGTCGCACCGCTTTCCACAAGTGAATACTTGGTGGAATACGCGGATATTTCATCAATGTTTATAAAGGAAACCAGCGATTTTTCGCCGTCAATATGCCATTTTTGCTGTGAAGCGCGGATAAGGTCTTTATCATGCTTTGATACACCGTTTTTGTAATCAAAGAACCATTCGCCGTCGGCATCAATATTGTCGGCGGTGAGGCTCGGCGCTATATCCTCGGCTATTACGGCGGCCGGCGTAAACGTGTTGCCGTTTTGGGTAGCACTGTAAAGGTCGACTTTAATATCTTGAATCGAAAACGAGGAATTAAAGCTTGTGGAATCGAAAACACCGGTCTGGTAAACGTGTTCGGCGTTACCTATCGTCAATACTTCACTTGTTCCCCAAGTGGTTAAATGTTCGGAATTTGCGAGTTCCATACCGACCCAGCCCACATACTCGCCGGTCTCAGGGTCATACGTACACTGCGGTCTTATACCGCCGCCGTTATCCGACCTGTCGTAATTGACATAATAACCTGAACCGCGGGCGTTTATGGTGGAAAGCCCCCACGCCCAGCAACCCGTGCCGTCATTCGGTTTTGCGACCACACGACCGATTACCGGCGGACCGTCGCCCTCAATCAAGTTTGCCTTAAAAGTAACCTTCAAAAGCACTTTGGAATTTGAGGTGCTGCTGCCGCTAATCGAATACTGACCGAGGGAAAGCGGCAGGAAAATATTACCTACCTTGTTCTTTTGCGGTGCATACGAACCGGAAGTAGTATCATCCGCCTCCCCGTTACGGTTGGCGTCAATAAAAACAAATTTTTTATTAAGGTCGTCGCTTATTACGGCAAAGCCTTTATCGTTGCTGTTAGAGAGTTTTTCAAAGTATAAACCGCTATATTTTTCATTGGTATAATACTCGCGAACGGTATCTGTCGCGGCATGAAGTGTGAAATTTGCAGCGTCGTAATCAGGCGAATTACAAAAGCCATTTGGAACGGTTATATATTTTACGGCAAAGGAATTCGAATCCATGTGCCATTTCATACTTTCGGCATAAGCGGGACAGTCCCACTGACTGCAACCGTCAGAGCGAGTATAATACACTCCGCCAAAATCGATATTATCCGCCGTAAACTCGGGAAGCCGGTTGGTTTCATCAATAACGTTTTTGTATGAATCGCAGGCAACGAGCGTGGCGTCGCTCATGATAAACGAAACGGTATTATCCTTCTCGGATACACCGGTGCCGTTATGTTCAGCGTTACCGACGGTAATATAGAACGAACGCATACCTTTTCCGCCGGCATCGGTCCTATTTTTGAAATCGACCTTGAAATACGCAGTACAAACGCCGTCGCTGACCGTTACGTCGTTTGCGTTATCGCACCATGACGGCTCCGCATAGGTTTTAGCCGTATTATTAGAAGCGTCAACCCGCAAAACGCCGATAATCGGTTTGTTTCCGGAAAGCATCCTGCACTCGAACCTGAGTTTGAACCAGGTAACTCCGGAATAAAGGTTTGCGTTGCCGTTCGCAATATCAACGGGTATAAACGTTCCGGCGCAGTTGTCCGCGCCTATTCTCCCTACAAATACGGCGTCCTTCGTATCCGCCTTTTCTGGACCGTCGGCGGAAGACCCGAACGGCGCGGTTATAAACGTCGCCGCCAGGATACTTATTGCCAGAATAGCACAAGTTACCGCTTTCGTGTGTCTACGGAAATTACCTATCGCTTTGCTTAAAAACATGCTTTTTCCCTTTCTTAGTGCACTGTTACTTAATCGGATATACCGATTTTTAATCCCATTTGCGCAAGCAGTACCGATTATAAATCAAGAGAACCAAACCGATAACCGCAAGAACTATTATAAAATAAAACCATAACATTGCGGAAGCTATATGATAACGCAGATTACGCATCTGCTCTATTGAAAAACTGACGATTTTATTGTCCGACGCCGTAAACTTTGAAATCATTGTATAAATAATTACGAGAGAAAGAACGTGACGGAGCATCGGAACGGTTATTTGCCAGAATTCCTCCCACTTGTTGGCACCCTCGATTCTCGAAACCTCGTAAAGAGATTCGGGAATACTCTGAAGACCTGCAAGGAAAAGGATTATCTGCACACCGCAACTCCACGTAAGGCTGACCGCGTTTTTCAAAAAGAAGGTTAAAAACGTTGTTATCTGCGGGGGCAGGCTCAAATTCCCGAGTATTAAATCGTAATTCATAATACCCTCGCCCTGCGTGCTGAAATTGAATATCGGTGAATTGATGGAATCATCGGCGAGCAAACCGATAATAGCCGAAGATTCAATAATAACAGGCAGGAAGAAAATAATACGCATCAATGTTCTGCCGCGATATTTCTGATTCAAAAGCACTGCGAGTATCAGGCTGAGCGCAATTATCATGGGAAGCGAATAGAACATTGATAAAATCGCATCCCTTACATCATTGAGATAATCCGGGTCTTCAAACAGTAAAAACGAATAATTCTTAAAGCCGATAAATTTCAGCTCTAACCCGTTTGTAATACTAACATCGCTGAAAGAATATAAAACCGAATAAAGCAGCGGTATTACAAAAAACATTATAAGTCCGACTATCCAGTGAGCGACGAAAGTATAGCCGTATCTGCGGCGAAGAGACTCAATGCCCTTTACTTTTTTTGTTTTCATCAGCCTTCACTCCCTAACTTGAATCCGAATCCTTCAAGCGTACCTACGGGCGAATCCGCCTCGCCGAAGGAATGATTTGCATAAACTATCTTACCGTTTGAAAAAACGGTCTTACTGATATTTTTATCAATAAACTCAAAGCGTTCTATTTCACAGCCCGCGATTTCATTATAGACTTTCTGATAATCAACAACCGCTTCCTTTATGCTTGCCTTATTGCTTTCGTACAGACAGGCGTAAAGTTTATACACGTTGTTTTCCATATACTTTTTATCAAATTCGTCAATAACCGCAAACCCGAGACCCGTTCCGCTTGCCGCCGCAAGCATTATCTTGCGTTTCGGATTTGAATCGGTATTTACCGGAGCGGAATAAAGCGGAGTTACACCCGAGAATACCATTTGATAAAACGGTATATCATATTCAATCTGATAAAGTCCGGAGGTTTCAAGCGGCGCTTCAAATACCGTATCAAGCAGACCCACCGCAAAATATGTTGAGCGACTGCCGGCAACGTTCGTACCGCTTTTTACAAGACGGTTAATATATTCCTTTGTATCGCTTTCCATTCGGTTTGTGGTCGAATACTTTTCGGGGTCGGAATAATCGGAATAGGAAATTGCGCCGAGGCTTGAAACGCAAACGCCTGAAATTTTTTTCTTATCAATAATTTTAATAAGCTTATCCACAGCTTCCGAAATGCTGTCTCTCGCCAGAAGTCTGTAAGTAACGTTATCATTTGCATCACGGAGCGGCAGATTAAGACCGGTGCTTTCCGCGGCATGCATCGTCGCGGTTTTAACAACGTCCGAAGTTGTCGAAAAACCGTTGCCCGACTTATTGAATTTAAGCATTTCAAACTGAGTATAAACCGAAATACCCTTTTCTTTACAGTAATCTTGAAGCGCTAAACGTTCTTTATCCGAACCCAACTTGGAAGAAAAACCGTAACCGCCGGCAATCTCACCGTAGTTGATACCGCTTTCACCGAATCCGTGAAGTCTCACAACGGGTTTAACACCGATATAATCGACCGCGTCGGAGATTATTTCCTGCGCTTTTGAAAAGGTGGTCATTGTTTTAAGCGTGGCAGAAGGCACGCCCGCCACGGAGGAGGTCGTTTCCACGCCGCCTAAAACGGTCAGCGCATACGGCGAAGAATAGTCTTTCTTATCGCCGTTTTCATTGATATAACCGTTCTTTATGAGATATTCTTTATAACAGCGCGCCATACCGTTATAATCGGCTTCTTCGCCGGAAAGCGGATAAAAGCCCACCGACATTTTAGCGCTTGTGCGTTCGGAAAGTTGTCTTACCTCGCCGGAGTTTGCAGCTCTGCCCATTACGTCGTCAAAGTCTATGAAGTAGAAAACCGGATAAACATTGGAATAATCGCTTGTACGGTCGCCGGCGGAAACGCTCAGTCCTATCGCACCGGGGCAGTCTTCCGCGATACCGAACAAAGCATCGCTTCTATCTTTTATACCGAAAATCTGAAATCCGCAGTCTTCAGGCGCATCGACCGGACTGCCGGTTGAGAGCGCCGCGACGTTCCTGCCTGCTTCGTTGATTTTTCTGTGTCCGTCTGGCAGAAAAGTTGTATTTATAATTCCGCCGCTGCCGTAAGGCACGAGCATATACGCATCGTTCTCTTCCTGCAAAACCGAGCATAAACCCGACGCAGGAGCAACGGAATAAATCCTGTAATTGCTGTCGCCCTCTATCGCTTTTGACGCGTCAACACCGACAAGCAAGGAATCCTCACGCAAAGTATACGTAACGGGTATCGCTATTTTAACGTCGTCAAAATAGTAGGTAACCTCAACGCCGTTATTGATTTCTTTGCAACTGATTTTGTTTTTATCGATAATATCAGTGCTTGAACGTGTTTCACGCTGATACTCCTGCATATTCTGGAAAGTAAGAGTAATCGACGAATCATATACGCCTTCAAGATAACTGTTATAGTTTATAGGCGACCAGATTTTACCGGTTTGCCTGTTTTCAAGAAAAATACATTTTGCATCGTTATCCCATTTAAGGGAAAGCGCGTCATTTGAAGCGACGATACCGGTTTCCACCGAATAAATCTTCGCTTTACTGTCATAGTTTTGCGTATTTTTCTTTTTGCAGCCTGAAAGACAGCAAACCGTTAAGGCAAACGCCAGCAAAACACATAATATCCTCTTAAAAGACATTGAAGTAAGCATCCTTTCAACAAACTATTGTAAAAGACCCGTAACTATCTAAAAAATACTTCCTGATAAAGCGATACGAGGAATTCGCCCACCTGCTGCAGTAATACGCCGACAAGGAATAAAACAAATACGACTAATACCATAAACAGCACCGTCACTATTGACGTTGACAGGAACTTAAAGAAATCATACTCATGCGCCACCATGATAGCGACACTCAAAATAAAGAAGGTAAATATTAAGACTACCGTGTGAATGCCGTCCATTATCGAAAGTCCCGTAAGCGAAAGAACGTGAGAAAGAATAACCCTTACGAAAGTATAAACCGTCAGCGGTATCAACGAATACGACGTGGCTATATAAACGTCTCTGAATTTTCCTTTGCCGGAAAGCAAGCTTGCTATAAGCCAGTTGCTTATTGACCACAAAAGAATCAGCCCCACGGTTTTAAGTATCGTATAAACGATATTGTAGCCGGTAACGTCGATCCTGGTGAACAGGAAACCGGAGGCGGTATCCTGGAGTACTTTTCCAATATAGAAGATAAAAAGTATTACCGACGCTATTACGACGGAGCCCTTGCCTTTGTACCTTATATCATCGAATGAATCAAAGGGATGTACGGACGTTGACAGCGCCACTCTGACCTTTTCATTTTTAATCAGCACTATTCCTTTTTTCTTTACTACAACAAATAAGGTTATAATGCCCGCTATAAACAAGACCAGAATGCCAAAAAGCCAAACAAAGTTTTTCGCTATATAATCATTGCGTACGACCTTGAAAGCCATATCATATACGTAATAATCAAGTCCCGCTTTTGCATATTTAAGCGCGTTATCATAATCCTTATTGCTTATGCTCGCCATGGCAAGACCGCGATAAGCGAGCTGACTGCTTCCGTTCTGCGCGAGGACCTCTTCCCAAAGAGGAGCCGCCTGATTGTATTCACCGCTCAAATAAAGACTTTGCGCCTTTGTTATCAAGTCACCGTACTCTGTACGCTTGAAAACGGTAAGAGTACCGTTATCGGAATCGGTCACTAAAACATCGGTACCGTTTACTTTAAGCGACGTAACCTTATCAAATACGCCTAGGCGCTTCATTCTGTCCTTACCGCCGCCGAAGCCGCAAATCATATTACACTCTTCATCGTATATGTAAATGAGCGAGTGCGTGGCGTCGAGCGCATATATGAAGCCGTCCTTGTCAACGTCAACTGAAACGACGTTCTGCGGCTTATTTACGCCATATCTTTTTATGATTTTTTCTTCTACAAAATTGTAGCCGGAAGCGGAAACCGAAGTACCGTCAAAATTTGTCTTATAAAGAATATCGTCACTGCCGGGAGAAAGCTTGCGTATCTGACCGACGCCGTTTGTTTCATCGTCAACGATACCAGTGCAGGTTATCATATATCCCTTACTGTCAATACATAAATCAACAAAAGGACTCGGCAGTTTTTTGACCGAAAGCGATTTTTTGGTATCGGTCTGGGTAAGTCGGTTCCAAAGATACGTTATTGTATCAAGTGCCGAAGTCTGAACGTTGTTGGCACCGTAAAATCCGAGAAACTCACCCTCGGGAGAATAAGTAAGCGCGCCGTAATAACAACCGAGACTCAGCAAATATGTATATCCCTTGCTGTTCTTGGCAATACGGCAAGGCTGAAAAAGGAAATCTTCGGGAATAAGACTCGATTCCGGACTAAGCCACGTTTCAAGAGTCTTCCCCTCCCCGTCACAAACAAGAACACGCCCCTGGAGGGTATCGCATATATATATTTTTCCGTCATCGTCCACATAAATACCCTGAGCGTCGCTTATCGACTCCTCAAAGCCCTCACTGCTTAGTATCTTGAACGTTCTGTTCAAGGTATAGTCGCTGTTCAGAACAACGATTACCGAACGGTTGCTGTCAAGCAGATATACCATTCCGTTTTTATCGCAGCAAAGGTCGCTGAGCCCCGAAAGATGTTTATCAAGTCCGAGAGAATTAGCCGAAACCGCCATAACCGCGCTGTACATTTCTCTCGACGGCACGGTAACGATACTGCCGCTTGGCGTTTCTTCATGGACAAACGAATCAGTCGGCTCATATGCGGACACACTGAAGCTGAACGTCAATAAAATGGCGAGTACGGCTAACAGTGACACTAACCTTTTCAATTATATTCACACCCTTCAAAAAGGAAATAACCCGGATTACTCTTTAATACCCGACGTACTCATGGTTTCCATAACGTTACCCTGAGTAATGAGGAATACCGCTATCGGCGGTATCATAAGCAGAACCGTAACCGCCATTGCGCTGCCCGAACGAGCTATACCGCCGGTGGCTATGGTGCTCATAACCTGCGGCAGCGCCTTTAACTGCTCGCTGAAAATAGTTCCGTTCGGCACTATCGTCCACATCGACTGGAACGACAAAAGAAGTATAGTCATCCACGCGGGTTTAAGTATCGGCATGATTATCCTCAAATACATTCTGACAACTCCGGCGCCGTCTATTCTCGCCGCCTCTAAAAGCGTATCGGGCACCGAAGCGTCCATAAACTGTTTCATAAGGAAACAACCCACGGCTGACGGTATCGCCGGCAAAATGTATACCCAATAGGTATCTATCATGCGAAGCTTCGTAAAAATAAGGTACTGCGGCACGCTCAGCGTCACCGTATTGTACAGAAGCATTATCTGAATTATCATGAAATAAATGTTTCTGCCCTTTATTCTCGATTTTGAGAATGTAAACGCCGCCATTGACGCCGCAAAAATATGAAGCGACGTACCCGCGAGAGCTATAAAAACACTGTTGAAGAAATATCGAAGCACAGGTACCTGCATTTTACCGAGCAAACTCGGCAGTTCAAGATAGTTTGAAAGCGTAGGGCGCTTTACAAAAAACTGCGGCGGGAATATAAGCAGTTCGTCCAGAGGCTTGAACGACGTTATAACGCAGTAAACAAGCGGAAGTATGGTAAACGCACCGGCAAGAAACAGTATTGAAAAGTATACAAAGTTTCCGAATTTTGAACGTGTATACCGGCGATATTGCGGTTTTTTGGATCTCATCTGCAATACCCCCTTAACTGTCGCTCTTGCCTATGAGATTAAGAAGCGCACCGATGCCGAACCTGAAGGCGAGAACCAGCAGGAACAACACAACCGACAGCGCGGACGCATATCCCATCTCATAGCGTGCGGTACCGATATCCGAAATATATGAAACCAACGTATCGACCGAGTTATTGACGCTCGGATAACCGACAAGCGTTGTCATAAGACTGCTTACAGAGAATACCGCCTGAATCTGCATTACCGCGCCGAAAAGCAGTATCGTCTTCATTGAGGGGAGCGTTATATACCAAAGCTCATGCCAGCGGGTACGTATGCCGTCTATCGCGCCGGCTTCGTACATTTCCGAGCTTACGTTTTGCAAGCCGGCTATGTTGGCGAGGAACGAAACGCCCATACTCATCCACAGCTGTATAATAAGCAGTATCGTCATATTATACTGCGTATTCTGGAACCAGTTTATCGGCTCCGTAATAAAGCCGAAGCTTATAAGGAAATTATTCAAGTAACCGAGGCTGTCGCCCGAAAAGAATATCTGCCAGATAAAATACGCATTGCCTACGAGAGCGGGAGCATAGAATATGAAGGTAAGTATAACCCTTACCGTGCGAGAAAACTCGTTTATCATCCATGCGAGCAAAAACGCGAGAATAAAACTGCCGGGACCCGCTATTATCGAAAATCTAAGCGTATTTCCGAGCACCTTCATAAACGTCTCGTCCGAGGTAAACATTCTCGAATAGTTTTCAAGTCCCGTAAATATCGGACTTGACACCATATCGTAATCAAATAAACTCAGCACTATTGACGACAGTACGGGAAGTATATTAAACAACAGGAAAAAAATCATGAACGGCATCATTATAAGGTGAAAGGCTACATTCTCACTCTTAGAATATATGCCTGAACTTTTGCCTAATTTTTTTCTGCCCATTATATCACCACAATTCTTTTAATATAATCTTTGATGACCGTTATCTGTTTTCGTACTGAAGCCATTTTCTTTCGATTTCTTTATTTGCTTCTTCACTGTATTTCATAAGCATCTGTTTCGGATTACGGTTGTTTTCAACAACATTC
>JAFZIW010000122.1 GCA_017554125.1 Clostridia bacterium
ACGGCAAAATAGACGTTTCAAAAGCGTCTATTTTCCTTGAAATGGCCACGATTTCCTCTTTATCCATACCGATAAGCGGGCGAAGCACCGGAAGCGTGCTCACGCTGTCGGTAGCGGCTATGGCGGGAAGCGTCTGACTTGCGACCTGCCCGAGGCTCTCGCCCGTTATAAGCGCCGCGCATTCGTTTTGCGCCGCGACTTTTGAGGATATCCTCATCATCATTCTTCGCATAATAAGCGTAAAATAATCTTCGGGACAATTCTCACCGATTTTTTCCTGAATCTCGGTAAACGGAACAACGGCAAGCTTTATCGGTCCGCTGTAACGCGCTACTTTTGAAAGCAGGGTCTTGACCTTGGCTTCAGCGCGGATACTCGTATAGGGCGGGCTCGCAAAATGTATTGCAAACAGCGATATGCCCCTTTTCGCCATAAGATACGCCGCGACGGGACTGTCTATACCGCCTGAAATAAGTATTGCCGCTTTGCCGGAAGTGCCTGTCGGAAGTCCGCCGGCGCCTTTTATCTGACCGCATCTTATATACGCCGCTTTGTCCCTTATTTCAACCGTAACCACGGTATCGGGCGAATGGACGTCCACCCGCAAATGCGGAAAGCTTTCAAGCAGTTTGCCGCCAAGTTCCTCGCATATCTGCGGCGAGGTAAGCGGGAATTTTTTATCGGCTCTTTTTGCCTCGACCTTAAAGGTTTTTACACCTTTAAGCGTATTTTCAAGATATGCCGGCGCGTCGCGCAGTATCGCTTCAATATCCTTATCGAAAACGCCGGCGCGGCTGTACCCGGCTATACCGAATATTCGCCCTACGTCGTCAAGCGCCGCGTCAAAATCAAAGCTTTCATCCTGCGGTTCTATATACGCGGTGGACTGCGACCTGGTCACCGAAAACGCGCCGTATTTTTTCAGGCGCCTTTTGATAGTCGCCGTCATTTTGCCCTCGAAAACCGAACGGTTAAGACCTTTAAGAGCAAGTTCACCGTCTTTTATCAAAATAACTTCTTTCATTTCTTTACCCTTCTTAAAGAGGCGGTCGCCGCTTTTAACGCCGAAACGAACGCGTCGACGTCAGCGCCGGTATTAAAACGCGAAAAGCTCACTCTTATTGCGCTGTCTACACGAGAACGCGGCATTCCCGCCGCGGAAAGCACGTGACTGCCCTTGCCTCTCGCGCAGGCACTGCCGGAAGAAACGTATATATTTTCTTCTTCAAGAAAATGAAGCAACGTTTCCGAACGGTAACCCTCCACCGAGACGTTTACGACGTAAGGCAAAGCGCCTTCGGGTGAATTGACCGTCGCCAGTCCGCTTTCGGTAAGCTTGTTTACAAGCCGGTCTTTAAGGGCGGCAGTTTTTTCAAAATTTCGCCCGATATCGCCTATATCCTCTATCGCGCCGCAAAAACCGTAAATATCGTGTACCGACTGCGTACCCGAGCGAAAGCCCTTTTCCTGACCGCCGCCGAGCAGTAACGGTTTTACGGTAACGCCTTTTTTAACGTAAATAAACCCGATACCTTTCGGTCCGTGTATCTTATGAGCCGACGCGGTGATGATATCCGCTCCGAGTTCGCCGATCTTTATTTTCAGCTTGCCAAACGCCTGAACGCAGTCGCAATGAAGTATCGCGGGCGCACCCGCCTTTTCGATAGCGCGCCGCGCTGCGGACACCGGCAGTATCGCGCCGGTTTCATTATTTACAAGCATAATACTTACGAGCACGGTTTTTTCGTTTACCGCCTCGAAAATGCTTTTCTCACTTATTGTTCCGTCGCTTTGCGGTTTTATCCTTATTACCTCGAAGCCCTCTTCTTCGAGCCTTTTTACCGGTTCAAGAACGCTCGGGTGTTCAATGGCTGTCGTAACTATGCGGTTGCCGCGCTTTTTTCTCGCATACGCCGCGCCGAAAATCGCGGTATTGTTACCCTCGGTACCGCCGGAAGTGAAATAGATCTCCTCATCCTTTGCGCCTATCATATCGGCGATTTTATGTCGCGTTTCCTCAACCAAAGACTCCGCGTTATAACCCATACGGTGAAGACTTGACGGGTTGCCGAAAGCGCCGCTTAACGCCTCATTCATTCTTCTTTTGGCGGCGGCGCATATTTCAGTGGTTGAGCTGTTATCCAAATAGACGGTTTTTTCCAAATTTCTCACACTCTCGACAGGTATACACAGTTATTATACAATATATTGCCTAAATAAACAATAGCAAAATGTCAAAAAAGGCAAAATTTTCGCGGCGAATGATTCGCCGCGAAAATTATTTCTGACTTTTGTACCGTTATCAGTATTCTATGCGCTCAAAGGTGTTTATCAGCGCCCGCGTTTCGGTAAAGTTTTCATTTGTTTCAAAGCTTAAAACATACTCGTCGTAACTGTTGCCGACGCCTTGTAAATACACACTGATATCCCCGGTTTTATTGGCGTTCACGATTTCCATACCCTTTGTTTTGAATTCTTCTTTATAAGTTTTTATGAGATTCTTGCAGTCTTTCTTTGTGACTTTGCAGTCGAAAGAATCGCCGTTTTCATCAAAGACGTTTATATAAAGTCCCGATTCTCTGACGCCGTCGAGCGCTTTATACCAGTCCTCGAACCGCTCGTTTGAGTTTAATACCGAAAACATTTCGCCGCCGACCTTTTCGATATCGGCAAAATACTCGCGATAGAATTTCCCGCCGTCTTTAAGGTTATATATTATCATAAACTGCTCGTGGTAGGTATCCACGTTATCGATATTAAAATCATCCGCATCCTTTTCAATTATAGCTTTATGCAGAGCGATGACCGGCCCGGCGTTATCGAGTTCGATACTGTAACCTCTGTATTCAATAAAGGCGCTCTCTATGTTCTTTTCATCCGGTATGCGTGACGAAAACCCGAACGCGCCGTTTGCAATTACCGCAAACACAACAAGGTACACCGCCAGCGATATCCCGCCGTATATGAGCGAATTCGTAAACTTTTTGAATCCGCGCTCGGTGACCGCGCCGTAAACCACGGCGGTAAGCGTCGCGCCGACCGCAAAGGATACGATTCCTATGACGCTTAAAAGACGCGAACCGCTGACAAAAACAAATATCGGACTTAAAATATAGCCGCCGCAAACGCCCGCGATGATACTGCAAACAACGTAGATGAATTTATACGCGTAGGGCTGACCGCCGCGCTCGGCTTTTCTGCGGTTGTAAAGCAGTACCGAAGCCGCGAAGAAGAACAGCGCGAAAAGCAGAGTGCAGATTATATATCCCGCGTTTTTCCCCGGCAGATATCCGGCGTAGCCGTCGCCTTCCGCAAAACGCGCCGCGCCTATACCGCAATACGCCGGAAACGATGTGAATTTGAATATATCAGCCATACTTTGCGAGCTGTAGCCCGAAAGATTCTCGGAAGCGAGATCCGCTATCATAAACCCGATAACGAGGCTTCCCGCGTTAAAACCCGCGAAGGAAAGAATCAAATCGAAGGTGCTTCCCGCGCAGATTATGAAAATCAGCGAATACGACGATATCGCCGCCATACAGACGATATTTACTATATACGCCGAGAATATCTGCGAAAAGGTTCCGAGCGCATATGTCGGATAAAACGCCGTAAGGGCAAAAAGCGAAGCATAGCCGAGCGTTACGGGAACAGCCACCGTAACGAAACTCGCCGCCGCGCGGGAAATAAGCAGCTTCGCGCGGGTAATCGGCAAAGCATGGAAAACGTCGCTTGAATTTTTCTTGTAAAGATAGGAAAAAGACATATAATTCCCGATGATTACAGCTATACAGGACGTTACGCCCAAAAATCCGAACAGCGCGTCCAGATATTCAGGATGATTTGCGTTAAAGGTCTCATGGTCTAAAACACGCCGTTCAAGCGACGCGAGAAAAAGTCCCGGACAGAGGATAAGCATTCCGCAGAGAAGCAGAAGCATTATTCCCATGTTTTTGGCGAGCGTCGCTTTGAACAAGCCGAAAGCCGGATTATATTTCTTCGATACTGCCGATGTCATAACCCCTTACCTCCAATTCGTAAATAAACGCTTCTTCAAGACTCACGTCGATACATTCAAAAAACTGTGGGGAAAGCGCGCCGATATACGCCGTAATATCGTCCTTATTTCCTTTTACCACCATACTGACGACCGACCCGGTACGCTCGGTTTTCATAATATCGAGACCGGAAAAAGCCTCGGGCGCCGGCATATCCGTAAACACCGCCTGTATTTTATGAATACTGCCGCTGACGTCCTCTATACCGCCGTTTGCTATGAGTTTGCCTTTATGAAGAAGCGAT
>JAFZIW010000017.1 GCA_017554125.1 Clostridia bacterium
CCCGGCAAAAGAGAAAAGTTTTCCCTTATCGCGTTTATGAGCGGTATTATATCCGCGCCCATTACCGAGGGCGTACCGCCTCCGATATATACGGTATCGACGGTGCGGTTTATTCTTTTTCCCCACGTTTCAATCTCACGGACAAGCGCGGTAAAATAGTTTTTATAAACGCTCTCGCAAAAGCACGCCGAGTAAAAATCGCAGTATTTACATTTTTTGATGCAAAAGGGTATATGAATATAAAGCCCTAAACCGTCAGGCAAGAATCTCACCCATTACCGTGCCTTTAATGGCGGCGGCGTTCGATTCATCGGTGTCTATGTGCATAGCTAACGCAAAGTTCTCGCTTACCCTTACCACTACGTCGTCGAAAATAAGCGCTCTGCCCTCGGTGGGTATTTTAACGCTTACTATCTGTTTGTCGTAAAGACCGTACTTCTCCGCGTCCGCGGGTGTGGCGTGGATATGCCTTTTAGCGGCTATAACGCCCTCGGTAAGTTCAACCTCGCCGCAGGGACCTACAAGCTTGCAAACGCCCGTGCCCGCTATGTCGCCCGATTCACGAATGGGGGCGGCGGCGCCTACCGTGCGTGCGTCGGTAAGGGAAAGTTCAACCTGGTCCGCCTTGCGGCAGGGCCCCAAAATCGACGCTTTAAGCGAACCTTTTTCGCCCACTATCGTCACCTTTTCTTCGCAGGCAAACTGACCGGGCTGTGAAAGGTCTTTTTTGTTTGTAAGCTTATGTCCCGCGCCGAAAAGAGTTTCGAGCGTTTTTTCGGTAACGTGAACATGACGGGCGGATACTTCCACCAAAACTTCTTTTTTCATTTTTAAGTCTCCTTTATTTTCGCGGCGTTCTGCCGCGCCGAATTACTTTTTAAGGGCTATCGCCGCTTTGGCTTTTTCTACGATGTTTACCGCGCGAAGTCCGAAATCATCAAGCAGCTTCGCGGCGGGGCCCGAATAACCGAACCTGTCGTATACGCCGAGTTTTACTACCGGAACGGGACAGCTTTCGCAAACGAGCTCCGAAACGGCGCTTCCGAGACCGCCTATCACGGAATGTTCCTCCGCGGTGACTATCGCGCCGGTCTCTTTGGCGGCGGCAAGCACCGCGGCGCTGTCAAGCGGCTTTATTGTCGCCATATTTATAACCCTCGCGCTTATTCCTTCCGCCTTTAATATGTCGTGGGCTTTAAGCGCCTCATCCACCATAAGACCGGTGGCTATTATACTTACGTCGCCGCCGTCGCGCAGTATATTCGCTTTACCTATTTCAAATTTATAGCCGTCGTCGAATATTACCGGTACGGCGTATCTGCCGAATCGCATATAAACGGGGCCGTCGTGTTCGAGCGCCGCTCTGACCGCCTTTTTCGCCTCGACCGCGTCGGCGGGGTTGATAACGGTCATATTCGGGAGCGTACGCATTAACGCGATATCCTCGTTACACTGATGGGTCGCTCCGTCCTCGCCGACCGAAATACCGCCGTGCGTAGCGCCGATAATAACCGGCAGTTTCGGATAACAAATGGAATTTCTTATCTGCTCAAAGGCTCTGCCCGAGGCAAACATCGCAAAAGAGCTTACGATAACGCGTTTACCCGTGGCGGCAATACCCGCGGCGATACTCATCATATTCTGTTCCGCTATGCCGCAGTTATAGAATCTGTCCGGAAAAGCCTGTTTGAATTTACCCGTCTGCGTTGCGGCGGCAAGGTCGGCGTCCATAACCAAAAAATCGTCTCTCTCGTTTCCGAGCTCGACCAAGGCTTCGCCGTATCCGGCGCGGGTCGCAACAGTTTTTATATCAGCCATTTTCTTCTCCCCCTTAAAGCGACGCGAGTTGCGCGTTCAATTCGTTTATCGCCTGCTCATACTGCTCATCGCCCGGCGCTTTACCGTGCCAGCCGACCTCGTTTTCCATAAACGACACGCCTTTGCCCTTTACTGTTTTTGCGATTATGGCGACCGGTTTATCGGCTTTTTTCGCCTTTTCGAGCGCCGCTTCTATCTGTTCAAAATCGTGACCGTCTATTTCTATCGTTTCCCAACCGAACGCCTCAAACTTTTTATCGACGGGGCGCGCCGAGTTTACCTCGTCTATCGTGCCGTCTATCTGAAGACCGTTGAGGTCGACAAACGCGATAAGGTTTGAAAGCTTTTTGTTTGCGGCGAACATAGCCGCTTCCCAAACCTGACCTTCTTCAAGCTCGCCGTCGCCGAGAGCCGCGTAAACTCTGTAATTATCGCCGAAATGCTTGGCGGAAAGAGCCATACCCACCGCGGCGGATATACCCTGACCGAGCGAGCCGGTAGACATATCTACGCCGGGAGTGTTTTTCATATCGGGGTGGCCCTGCAAAAACGAGCCGATATGACGAAGGTTAAAAAGCTCGTCACTGCTGAAAAATCCGCGCTCGGCAAGGGTGGCGTAAAGCGCCGGCGCCGCGTGACCCTTTGAAAGCACTAATCTGTCGCGTGACGGGTCTTTCGGGTTTTTCGGGTCAATATTCATTTCTTTGAAATAAAGGTATGTAAGAATATCCGCTACCGAAAGCGAGCCGCCGGGATGACCCGATTTGGCGGCGTGAACACCGTGGATTATCCCTATTCTTACCTTACACGCTGTTTTTTCAAGGTTCAATTTGGTTTGCTTGTCCATATTATATGATCCTTTCCAAGTATTCTATAAAATCGGCAACGGCACCGTCAGCCGCGCGACCTACGACCACCGACGAAAGTTTTTTTATTTCCTCGGGTGAATCCGCGGGCACCGCGCTGATATCCGCCGCCGTTATCATTTCCGCATCGTTATAATAATCGCCTATTGCGAAAAAGCCGCCTTTTTTTATATTGAGCATGGCTTTAAGCTCGCACAGAGCGGACGCCTTTGAAACGCCCCTCGGTATCTGTTCGCAATAGTTTTGTTTTTCGCCGTTTATGGTGGTGCCGGTAGGATAAAAGACGCATTCGTCCTTATAATCTTCGGCAATACCGAAAACCGTCTTCGCCTGTTCCTCGTTTTCAAGAAAATATATGATTTTGTTAATATTTTTTTCCGCCGCTTCGCGAGCGGTTATAAACTGCGCTTTCATACTCTCATAGCTCTCATGCAGGTCGGAAGCTCTGCTTCGCGAAGGCACGAAAACGCTGTCGGCGGAGTGCATTTCTATACCTATCCCGACCGCCTTCACGACACGTTCCACCATAGCGAGCGTGCTTTTCGGCAACAGCTTTTCATCGAGCGCTTTTTTTGCCTTGAAATCGTAAATAACACAGCCGTTTGACAAAACGGAAGGCGCGATACAGTCTATCCGCGACGTCACGTCGCTGAGCGCTAACGATGTCCTGCCGGTTGAGAGCGAAAAAGCGCCGCCGGCGTTTACAAAATCTTTGATTTTAATGACGTTTCTCTCGGGAAGCGTCTTATCGTAAAGCAAAGTCCCGTCAATATCACACGCTAAAAGGCAGCCGTCAAACTTTCCCATTTTTACGGCACACCTCCAAAAAGTTTTTGAAATAATCGGGCAATTCGCTTTCAAATTCGAGATACTCGCCCGTGGCGGGATGAATAAATCCTATTTTTTTGGCGTGAAGGCATTGCCCGCCGAGCGATTTTATAACCTTTTTAGGTCCGTAAACGTCGTCGCCCGCGAGCGGATGACCTATGTACGCCATATGCACCCTTATCTGATGCGTTCTTCCGGTTTCAAGCCGGCATCTTATATGCGTAAAATTCCCGAAACGTTCAAGCACGGTATAATGCGTGACCGCGTTTTTGGAATTCTTTTCGGTCACCGCCATTTGTTTGCGCTTTACCGGATGTCTGCCTATCGGCGCGTCCACGGTGCCGCTGTCTTCCTTTATATTGCCGTAAACCACCGCTTCGTACTCGCGCGTAAGACTGTGTTCCTTTATCTGCAAAGCGAGGCGGTTATGCGCGTTATCGTTTTTCGCGACAAGCAAAAGTCCGCTCGTGTTTTTATCTATTCTGTGCAGAATACCCGGCCGCATAACGCCGCCTATGCCTGAAAGGCTGTCGCCGCAATGAAAAAGCACGGCGTTGACAAGCGTGTTTTCAAAGTTTCCGGCGGCGGGATGAACCACCATCCCCTTCGGCTTGTTTACCACGAGCAGGTCGTTATCCTCATAGTAAATATCGAGGGGAATATCCTGTGCCTGCGCAAGGTAGGGCTTCGCCTCGGGAAAATCGACGGTGACGCGGTCGCCTTCGTGAAGTTTAACGCTTTTACCGACGGTTTTACCGTTAAGTTTAACGTTTCCGCCCTCTATCAGCGCCGCCGCACGTGAACGGCTGATACCGCCGCGCGCCGCCGTAAAAACGTCGAGCCGCTCGCCGGCGGGCCCCTCAAATACAAATTCAGACTTCATTGTACTCATCCGGCGCGTTCTTTTTGCGGCTTCTGTTTTTCGCCTCACGGAACAAGTCAATAACAAAGTAAAGCACTAAAAGTGACGCGCCCACGCATATCGCGCAGTCGGCTACGTTGAATACCGGGAAACTGCGCCAAAAATCAAACTGTAAAAAATCCACGACCGAGCCGCCGCGGAATATTCTGTCCGCCATGTTGCCTATTCCGCCCGAAAGCACCAGTATCATAGCCCAAAAAAGCAGTTTGTTTTTTGTTCCGTATTTAAGCACCAAAGCAACACAAATCAGCATAACAACGGATGTTATGCCGATTAAAAGCCATGTGCGGTCGTTGAGCATTCCCCACGCCGCACCCGTGTTTCTTACATAGGTGATATCGAGTATTTTCGGTATAAAACCGTGCGACTGACCGAGGGCGTAATGGGACGCGATATAATACTTGGTATACTGGTCCGCGCCTAAAACCAAAAGCCCCGTTACCGCCGCGATAATATATACTGCCACTTATATCTCTCCGTTATTCGTCATTATCCTGGTCGAAAAGGTTTACTACAAATCCGGTCTGCTCCGCCGCTTTCTTCGGTTTTTCTTCCTGCGGGCGGACTTCCGGCTCCTCCGTTTTCTCTTCTTCGGTTACGGGTTCTGTCGCCGGCGCTTCCTCTTCGGGCTCGGATTTCAGTATTTCACCGAGAATATCCTCCGCCTCTTTTTGAGCGGATACCTTATCTTCAATGCTCGCTATAAAGCGCTCTTTATCCGAAAGGTCGTCGACATTAAGATCGACCGCCGCCGCTATTTCTTCGGGGTCGGTGGGTATGGTATCGGGAATCTTTGAAATAAGTTCGAGATGTCTTTTATACTTATCCATTATCTCGGCTTTGAAAGCCGCCGTTTCAAGCTTTAAGCGGTTATAAAGCTGGCTTTGCTTCAAAACGGTTTTCTCGACCGCCGCCGATACCTTATCTCGGCTTATCTTCGCGTCGTCGATTATTTTTTCAAGCTCAGCGCTTGCCGCGGACTTGCGTTCCGCCGATTCCTTTTCAAAAGAATCGTTCATTTCCTTTTCGCGCGCTTTGATTACTTCAAGATTCGACTTTGCCTCTTCGATGATTTCCGCGCTCTTTACCTTTGCGTCTTCAACTATACTGTCGGCAAGCTTCTGCGCGCTGAGCAGAACGCTTTGGATACTGTCTTCGGAATTTCTGGTATCGTCGATTCTTGTTTCAAGTTCATGGACCCTCGCGCTCAACTCGCGTACGGTGCGTTCATAGTTCTCGTAATCGGATTCGACCTTGTCGAGAAACACGTCTACCTCTTCGCGGCGATAACCGTTCACCTGTTTTGAAAAGGTAACGTTTTTTACATCGTTGGCACTTAACATTGGTATTCCTCCTACAAAAGATTACTGCTTCATTTCTTACTGTTTTGCAAATCAGGGTATAAATCGCAAGGCAAAACCGGAATGACGCCGACCTTACCCAAAGCAAAACAAAACAAATCTTAATCAGAAGTAGATTTTGTTTTCGTCAAAATCTTCAAGCGAGAGCTCGCCCGCGACGCCTACGCCGTGAGCCGCTATCAGGAAAGTATTTTTTGCGACTTTTTTCATGTTGCCGCCGTTCGCATAGGTGGCGCCGCTCAAAAAGTCAACCATTCTGCGCGCAACGTCGCTTGCCGCGCCTTCAAGGTTCAGAACCACAGTTTTGCCCGCGTTAAGGTGGTCGGCGACAGAAGGCATATCGTCAAACCTGTCCGGTTTTACGAGTACAACCTGCACCTGTTGCTGCTGCGCGCCCTGATTAGCGTTGGATTTAGACCTGATTATACGGGGCTCGCGCTTCGGCGCCGCCTCTTCTTTTACAGGTCTTACCTCCTCTTCCTCGGCGATTTCGTTTTCGGTTTCATCATCCTCCGGAATCGTCATGATGTTTTTAATGCTGTCCCAAAGTCCCATTGTATTAACACTCCTTAAAGTTTTTTAACTCATTAAACGTTATAATTGCGTTTGCCGAACAGAGCCGTGCCGAGCCGCACCATAGTCGCACCGCATCTTATTGCACACTCAAAATCGTCCGACATACCCATAGACAAAATATCTATATTACTATTATCTATTTTTTCAGCCTTAATGTCAATAAACAGTTTGTAAAGTTGCTCAAAAAATTTTATATTTGCGGAAGAACTGTCGCAAACCGGCGGTATTGCCATAAGTCCGCGAAGACGAATACCGTCAAGCGAAGACAGCTCGGCTATACTTTCCGTTGCGTTTTCAGGCGAAAAACCGAATTTGCTTTCTTCGAGACCCACGTTTATCTCAACAAGGATATCGCACACCTTGCCGGACCTTAAGGCCTGCTTCGATATCTCTTTTGCAAGGTGATACGAATCTACCGAATGTATCAGCTCGACCCTGCCGACGATATCCTTGACCTTGTTGGTCTGCAAATGACCGATGAAATGCTTATGTACCGGCAATAAATCGGGCTCTTTCGACAAAAACTCCTGTACGCGGTTTTCACCGATATACTTTATGCCGCTCTCTATCGCGTGGTTGATAACGCCGACTTCAACGGTCTTTGTGGCGGCAAGCAGGGTAATATCCTCGCTTTTTCTGCCCGATTTAACCGCCGCTTCGGCTATCCTTTCGAGTACACGGGCGTAGTTTTCGTCAAATATTTCAACTGACGACTTTTCCATTTTTCAGTCCCTTTCCTTTTGTTACGACCTCATCGTAAAGGCGAAGCACGTTTCCGTCGGTAAACTCCTGTTCGCAGATTATAAAATCTTCCGAATTGTAAATAACGTTTACCGTTACGAATTTAAGCCGCATTCCCGAAACGGTGTAAACGCCGGATTTGCCGTCTACCATTCGCAAAGCCTTTCTCGGAACGCGCAAGCCCTTATAGATTTTATTGACTACGGTAACTCCGACCTCGCGCACCGTGGCAAGGTCGCCGTTCATCTGCTGACAGGCGAATATAACCACCGCGCTGTCCGCGTTTTTCGACATATTAATACAGCTGACCGTAACGCTAAGTTCCGGCGTCGATTTGATATCTGCCTTTAAGGTGACGGTATCGCCGACCTTGTACTGTAAACTGTCGTTTATACCCATTTCGGCGGCAATATACCATTCGTAATCCGATACTATCTTTCCTATCGTATCCGCCGGCACGTCCTTCGGCTTGATACTGCCGAGATACTCCGGCGTATATACCGTAAGGTCGGCGGTGTCGAGCTGCTGCTCATAACCGTCGGTAGACGATACGAAGTATCCCGAAACGTCCGCGACGACCTCGCCGGTCGGGGCGGGTATCGAAGCTTTAAGCTGTTCGAGTTCGGCGTTCAGCGCCGCTTTCTGTACCGAGAAATCGGTAAGCTCCCCGGTCACAACCTGCCGTCTGCTGATACTCATAATAAGCTGTTCGCTTTTTTGCGGGATATCCGAAAAATCGCCCGTCGCGCCCGACCGTATTACGGCGTTGAGCGCGTCGTTCACCTTGGAGTTTATTATCTCCATATCCGCCGCCTGAACGTTGTTGTATTCCTCTATCTGCTTTATGCTTTCGAGCTCGTTTTCAACTATTTGAAGACGGCTTATCTTGCCCGAAGCCGAAGCGTCATTGTAAATCTTCGCTATCGTACCGCCTTTGGCGGCGCGGGTACCGTCGGTCGTTATGTAGTGAAGCGCGCCCGCCGAGTTATTTTCTATAAGCTTTTCGTTGCGGATGATTATTGCGTCGCTGCTCACACCCGACACCACCTCGAAATACTCCGCCGTTTCGGTAGATATCGGTTTATAAAGGGAGGAATATATCTGATGCGCGGCAAAAACGAGAAATACGGCAACAATGAAAATTTTAAGTCCTAAATGCTCACGCATTTTCTTTTCCCTCCTTTTCGATTATTTTAAGCGCGTCGGCAAAAACGTTCTCGCTTTCGTCAACGTATATCCAGTTTACGCGGCTGTCGTTATTAAACCAGGTAAGCTGCCGCTTGGCGTAACGGCGCGTTGAGCGTTTGAGCGCTTCGGTCGCTTCTTCAAGCGTTTGTTCTCCGGTAAAAACGGCAAATAATTCTTTATGTCCTATCGCCTGAGCGGCGCCCGATTTAAGCTTCATCTCAAAAGCCGCTTTTGCTTCATCGAGCAGGCCTTTTTCCATCATCATATCAACCCTGCGGTTGATTCTTTCATATAGCTTTTCCCTGTCCTTAAAACTTAACCCTATCATTATCGGGGTAAATGAGGGCGGCTCGGTTTTGGAAGCGGCGTTTTGCATACTTTTGGTCATGCCGGAGGTTTCGTATATTTCAAACGCGCGCACTATCCTGCGCTTATCGCCGGGTTCAAGTTTTTCCGCCGCGTCGCTGTCTATTTTATACAGACGCGAAAGCATTTCCTCGCCGCCCGCCGCGTCGTACTCGCGTTCTAACCGCTCTCTGAGTTCAAAGTCGGTTTTAACCGGAAAAAATTTTATGTTGTCGGTAAGCGCGGTGACGTAAAGTCCCGTACCGCCCGCGACAACGGGAACCGCGCCGGCGGCTATGACCCGGTCTATCTCTTTACGCGCCGTGTCGGCATAGTCCGCCACGGTAAAAGCCGCGCCGTAGGGCAAAAATTCTATCAGCCTGTGGGGAACGCCCTGCATTTCCTCACAGTCCGGCGCCGCGGAGGCGATATGCATACCGCGGTATATCTGCATTGAATCGGCGGATATTACCTCGGAAGAAAAATGTTTACCGAGTTTTACAGCCAGATCTGTCTTTCCCGAAGCGGTGGGACCCACCACAAATACCACGTAAGGTTTCATTGTATTCTGCCAAACCGCTTTTCAAGCTCGCTTTTTTTCAGTTCAAACGCCACGGGTCTGCCATGCGGACAGTAGAGGACCTCATTGCCCGAAAGGACCTGCCTTGCAAGCGCGATAAGCTCTTCTTTTGAAGACGTGTAACCAGCCTTTGTAGCCGCTTTGCAGGCGACGGTATGCAGAATACCGTCAAGCAAATCAAGTTCGCCGCCGCCCGAGGACAGCTTATCCGCCGCCTCGGTCACAATGCCCGCCGCGTCGTCTTTCATGAGCGCCGCCGGGACCGCGCGGACTATCACGGTTTCGTTGCCGAAATCTTCAAGCTCTATACCCGCCGCCAGAAGCGTCTGCGGATTGTCAAGAATCGCCGCGTACTGGGCTTCGGAAAGGCGCACCGTAACCGGAGCTATAAGCGGCTGGCTCTCTATCGCCGTTTCG
>JAFZIW010000123.1 GCA_017554125.1 Clostridia bacterium
AAGAAGCAGAAACGACCAGGTTGCAGTCGATTTGCGTCTGTATCTTAAAAATGAAACTGCTGACGTTACCGATAAGCTAAAGACGCTCATTGAAGCCGTATGCAACAAGGCGGAAACTTATAAATCCGCGGTAATGCCCGGATATACGCACTTACAGCGCGCCCAGCCGATTACGTTCGGTCATCACCTTATGGCATACGCGATGATGTTTTTAAGGGATATCGACCGACTTGTCGACGCGACTAAACGTCTTATAGTTTCACCGATAGGGTCCTGCGCTCTCGCAGGTACGACCTATGATACCGACCGTTACCTCGAAGCCGAAAAACTCGGGCTTTCCACGCCTTGTGCCAATTCGGTCGACGGTGTATCCGACAGAGACTTTTGTGTTGAGTTATGCTCGGCATTATCGCTGATTATGGCTCATTTGTCGCGTTTTTCCGAGGAAATAATTTTATGGTCGTCATGGGAATTCAAATTCATTGAGCTATCTGACGATTACACTACGGGCTCGTCAATAATGCCGCAGAAAAAGAATCCTGATATGGCTGAACTTGTTCGCGGCAAAACGGGCAGGGTATACGGCGATCTGATTTCGCTGCTTACTGTGCTTAAGGGTATCCCGCTTGCCTATAATAAAGATATGCAGGAGGATAAAGAAAGCATATTTGACGCGTTTGATACCGTTAAACAGTGTCTTGACGTGTTTTCAGGTTTGGTTGCGGGTATGACCGCCAACACCGAAAATATGCTTTTAGCGGCAAAGGGCGGCTTTATCAATGCCACCGACCTCGCCGATTATCTTGCGAAAAGAGGCGTACCTTTCCGCACGGCGTATAAGATTTGCGGTGAAATCGTTGCTTATTGCATCAAAACCCAAAAGACGCTCGATGAACTTTCTATTGATGAGTATAAGCGGTTTTTAGACGCCTTCGACGAAGACCTTTATAATGCTATTGACCTTGTTACTTGCGTAAATTCAAGAACAAGCTACGGCGGTACCTGCGTCCGGTCTGTCGAAAAGCAGATAGCAGACGTGAGGAAACAATTATCAGTAATATAACGAATGACCGGCGGTAAAATCCGTCGGTCTGTTTTATTGAACTTGACATTTTTGCGGTTTTTTAATATTATTATTTCATAAAAAAGAAAGGTAGGCGGTCACGTGATAACGGTTTTGTTAGCGGTATTCAATGGTGAAAAATATCTTCGCGAGCAAATTGATTCAATTATCAATCAAACAGTCAGCGACGTAAGAATCGTTATACGTGACGACGGCTCTTCTGATTCTTCAAATGAAATTATTGATGAATACGCCAAAAAGTTTCCTGAAAGGATTTCAGTGATTTTCGGTGCGCCAACAGGCGGGGCGGCAAGTAATTTTGCGGAAATGCTTAAAGTTACCGACGATGACTATATTATGTTTGCCGACCAGGATGACGTATGGTTTGAAAATAAGGTGCAAAACACTTTTGACGCGATGTTAAAGCTCGAAGGCGGCAATATAGATACGCCGGTACTTGTTCATACCGATTTAACAGTTACTGATGATAAATTGAATATAATTTCCGATTCATTTTTTAAGTATCAAAAAATCTATCCTGATGATCTCTCACTTAACAGACTGTTGGTACAAAACTATGTGACCGGCTGTACTGTAATGATAAACCGCGCACTGAAAAACCGCGCGCTACCTATGCCGGACGGCGTCGCGATGCATGATTGGTGGCTTGCGCTCTCGGCGGCGGCGTTTGGCAAAATTGCTACCGTATTTGAACCGACAATGTACTATCGCCAGCATGAAAACAACGAAGTCGGCGCAAAAGCGGGCGGCGGAATAGGTTTTCTTATACGTAAACTTAAAACTCTCGGTAAAGTCCGTCAAAACGTTGCCGCAACCTACCGTCAAGCGAAACTGTTAAACGACTCTTACGGTGAAATGTTAAGCAACGAAAACAAAAAGATTTTGCTTGCTTTTATCAAAATGGAAAATGCTTCGAGAATTGAAAAGATTAGAACGATAAAAAGATTTAATCTCAAAAAAGGTACGCGTTTGCGCGTGCTCGGTCAATACTTTATTGATTAGAAAAACGGGTTGTTCGTAAATTAAACAACCCGTTTTCATTTTAGTCTGTCATGGCAACGTGTTCATTGTCCGGTCTGAATAACAGCGAAATACACCAAATACCCGCGAGTGCGACAACCGTATAAACTATTCTGCTTAATATCGCACCGCTGCCGCCGAAAAGCCATGCGACCAGGTCGAAACTGAACAGACCTACAAGACCCCAGTTAAGGCAACCGATAATTGCAAGTACCAAACATATTTTGTCAAACATACTTTCACCTCCGTGTAAGGAAAAGCGCCGAAAAAGTCAATTTTTTCCGGCGCTTTTGTCAGATTAGGGTAACCTAATCTTATTTCATGCTGTTTTCGTAAGATTCGATCATCTTCTTAACCATCTGACCGCCGATAGAACCGGCCTGCTTAGAGGTAAGATCGCCGTTATAGCCCTGCTTAAGGTTTACACCAACTTCGTTGGCAGCTTCCATCTTGAAACGATTGAGAGCATCCTTTGCCGCTGCGTTTTTAGCCATTTCTTTTCACTCCTTACTTAAAAAGAATTATTGCGTTTGCAATTTTAGTCTTTGAAAAACGCAGTTGAATATTATAGGAAATTTTTGATAACCGTTATTTAACTCTATTTTTCTTTACAACATAATTTTGTTATGTTATAATAGTTTCATAAAAATAAGGGAGGTTATTTTTATGAAAAAAATCATATCGGTTTTACTTGCAGTGGCACTGATTATTTCTTTGGTGCCGCTTTATGCATTTGCGATTACGGTAACTTCTATTGATTTTACCCCCGCCGACCCGAACGCGTATGTGTTCTATGAGGGTCAAAATGCAGAAACCCGTTATGACGAATCAACCGGTGAAAGTTATATTGCATATAATATTAACTTTTCACAGGGCGATACGCTTACTCTGCATTATAGCGACGGTTCACAAAAAGATTACGTTGCCGACTTCATCGACGGTGAGATATACTTTATCAACGGCGACGAGAAACTGATGCAGTGGCAAGACGTTACAAAGTTTGACAATCAGGCGGATGAACACTGGGTTGTCGGCGGCGAGTATACTTTTGACGTTGTATACGGCAATTTTACCACACCTGTCACAGCTAAGATAATCCCGAACCCGGTTGACTCCATTTCCTATACGTCGTCGAGACCTATTACTTGTTATTTTGAAGCCGGCGGAAGTTCGGATATTGATGCTGAGGGTAATGATTATTACCATTACAACGCGTTTGTAAGATTTTACAATGACGTTCTCACAGTTAATTATAACGACGGCAGAGGTACCGTTGACTATGCTTTAAAATTTGACCCCGAAATGGGTTATTATTCTGACGGTGGCGAGTTTATCTCCGATAGAGACGTCCGTATGTTTGACCGTCAGTATGACGAACCGTTCACACTTGGCGACGATAACTATATTTACGTTGAGTATTTGGGCAAAACCACGCCGGTTCAGGTTACGATAGTTGAAAACCCGATTTACGATCTTGTTTATATTCCGGTTCGTGATATTGAGATTTACGAGAATTCTAATGGTCGCTGGGATACCGACGGCGAAGGAAACCCGTTTTACAACTACGATATGCCGTGGTTTAAAGCAGGCGATTTGCTTAACGTAACATATTCCGATACTTATGCGACCGTATCGTATACATACCTCCGGGGCGAATATGACGGTCAGTATTACGACGGTTTTTACGATGTAAATAATGGTTATGACCCGTTACCCGATCAGGATACCGCCCTTGGCGTATCGCGCCACGGCGAATGGGAACTCGGCGACGGCAACTTTATGTTTGTGACTTATAAGGATAACGAGTCAAATTACGTACGTGTAGAAATAGTCGAAAATCCCGTAAAAGGTATTCGATATGAGAAAGCAAATCCCTACGTTTGCTTTGAAGGCGATACATATTACGATAACTGGGATGACGCATATTACTATAACAATCCCAATTTTGAGGATGGCGATAAGCTGATCGTTATCGACAAAAACGGCGAGGAAAACACATATGTTTGCGATGAATACAGTGCGATATTTATGAACGAGGATTCTGATGTTATTCAGATGAGTGACGTTTCAATATATCATCATCAGCGCGAAAAAGCATGGGTACTCGGCGATAAAAATGAATACTATGTTGAGTATATGGGCAATGTGTATACGCTCTATGCCTCGGTAATAGAAAACCCGATAAGTGCTATTGAATATACGCCGGCTGAACCGATAGTGCTTATTGAAGGCAGAGATTCCTATATGGACAATTATTACGGCGAGGGCGAATATCTCCGTTATAATTATCCGACTCAAGAAATCGGTGATGTTCTTACAATATACTACAAGGATAATACAAGCGCCAAGTATGTTCTTATAAACGATGAGGAAAATTACTGGGTCTTCAAAAATGAGCAGACAGGCGATACATTCAGCCCCTGGGACGTAAGATTCCACGATGATCAGTATCATAATCCCTGGCACGTCGGCAATGGAAACGATTTGTACATTACTTACAACGGTATAACGTATACTTATGATGTAACAATTCTTGAAAACCCCGTTCAAGATATACGTTTTATACCCGCTAACGATCCGGTAGTTTATCAAGGTGCTGACAGTTATTACAGCGATTATTATGAGCGCGAGATTTATTCTGAACCCAGATTCAATGTCGGCGATCGCCTTATCGTAACTGATAAAAATGACGTTGAGACTACTTATATGGCAAGATACGACGAATTCGGCGATTTAGTATTTGCTGCGGATGACAAAGAGCCGCTGGTTGTTTGGCAGGATGTTTTCACCGATTCCGATCAGGAAGAGGGAACACCGTGGCAAATAGGCCCCGGCAACGAGTATTTTGTTGAGTATATGGGCCATACTACCTCGGTGCTTTGCACTGTAAAAGTAAATCCCGTTACCGCTATTGAATTTATCCCTGCAACCGAAACGGTATATCTTGAAGGCACGCATTCGCATACTGATCCTTGGAGCAATGTAAGTATCTACGATATTCCGCGGGTGGAAAACGGCGACGTACTTCGCGTCACCTATCTTGACAGAACTAAAGGCACTGTTGAATATACCGCTAAATATGATCAGAAAACTGATTCTACGGTTTTTGAATCAGAATCAGGTGAAATTATTTACATCGACGATAACAATTATTTCGGTTTTGATCATGAGCAATATTTAGAGCCGTGGTCTGTCGGCGATAACTACTACACAGTTTATTATATGGATTGTGTATCGCGTGTTAAAGTTAGAATCATAGAGAATAATTATGACGGTATGTACTTTACACCGGTTGACGGAACCCCGAAGGTATACGAGGGTTATACTCATCCGGCTTACACGGAGGACGGCAACGAATACAGAGAGTATGAAATACCGAGCTTCAAAGAAGGTGATAAGATTTCGCTTTTAGGCGCAGGTGTAGTCAGCGAATTTATTTTAACCTTCTCTGAAGAAGACGGCGAGCTCTACTTTGTCGGCGATAACTTCAAGTTCCATCAGTATGAAGTATACCGCTCCAGTGACCAGGCGAAGAATCCTTGGACTCTTGAAGGTCCGAACTACTATACAATAGAAGTCTTCGGTCTTACCGCTGATGTTGATGTTGACATTGTTCCAACCGACGTTAAGTCTATTGAGTATATTAAGAAAACTCCTCTTGAATTAGACGAAAACAAGAACGGCGAATACAGATATAATAACTTTGGTACAAAGTTCTATTTCTACAATACACAGCTTGCGGATGTCGGCGATCAGCTTATAGTCACATATAAGGATGATACTACGGAAACATTTACGGTAAAATTTGATCCGCAAATTAACGAAGGTTACGCGGAAACTGATAATGGCAAGCGTCTGAATACACAAGACATAGAAATTTTTGACAGACAGTTTGACGAGCCCTGGATACCTAACTAGCTACGGTTCTGATGGTTACATTCCTCTTCTCCTTCGGAGTGCAGACCCAGACAGCCATTCAGAACACCCGCCT
>JAFZIW010000124.1 GCA_017554125.1 Clostridia bacterium
TTCACAACCGCGAATACGTTGATAATATGTGGGATGAGCAGGTGTTTTTAAACGCGCTTGACTCTTATTACGAAAAGCATAAGGGCGAGAAAATCCTGCTTGTAAGCAGTAACGAAACTTATGGCGAGTATATTGCCAAAAATCAGGAGGACTTGAAGGATAAGTTTTATTTTAACTATCCGGACGCGGAACTTCAAAGAACGCTCGTAAATAAGGAACTCTTTTATAAAACTTATGCGAACAGTGTAATAGACTTGCCTAAAACCGTATATTTTGATTGCAAAAACGATACCGAAATACCCGATGATTTTACCTATCCGATAATCGTAAAACCTGCAAACGTAATTCTTTTCAAGCATATTACTTTTAAGGGCAAGCGCAAAATATACCGGCTTGTAGATAAGGAACAACTTGAAAAGGTCATCGGCTTCTTTAAAAACAGCGATTATGACGATACTCTTATTATTCAGGAGTATATTCCGGGGGACGACTCGCATCTTTTTGACGCGGTAGTTTATATGGGCAAAGACAAACGCGCAAAACTTTGCTCTTTTGCACAAATAGGATTGCAGGAGCACAGCCCCCGTATGATAGGCAACGCCGCGGTGCTCATTAACGGTTACAGTCAGTTCGGCGGCGTGGATGAGCAGATAGAAAAAATAGTATCGTTTATGGAAAGTATCGGCTATCAGGGCTTTGCCGAATTCGATATGAAGTATGACGCGCGCGAGAATAAATATAAGGTAATGGAAATAAACGCGCGGCAGGGCAGATGTTCGTACTATATAACACCCTGCGGGTATAATCTTATAGAGGTGCTTTACCGCGATTTGATTTTGGGCGAGGATATGGCTTTTGAAAAGGTTGATAAACTTCAACTTGAAACCTTTGTGCCCAAATCGGTCGCCAAAAAGTATATAGCGAACGAGGAATTCAAGAAAAAGGCGTTATCTTTGTGGCGAAAGCGCGTTGAACCGCTTCGCTATAAAAAGGATAACGGCATTATGCGTAAACTTTTGCTCTTTAAAATAGGGCTTAACTATAAGAAAGCATACAAAAATTTCGTTTGGAATTGGGATTGATTTTTAAAAATAAACGCAGGAAAGGCGTATGTTATGTGCGGATTTTGCGGCTTTGCCGATAAACTGGAAGAACAAGAGAAGAAAAAAATAATAAAAGGTATGGCGGATAGAATTATCCACCGCGGACCCGACAGCGAGGGCTATTATACCGATGACCGCGTCGCCATGGGTTTCCGTCGGCTTTCCATAATCGACCTTGCGGGCGGTAATCAGCCGATTTTCAACGAAGATAAAAGCGTTGTCGTTATGTTTAACGGTGAAATTTACAACTTTATGGAATTGCGCGAAGAACTCAAAACGCAGGGACATATTTTCACCACAAACAGCGATACCGAGGTAATAGTTCACGGCTATGAGCAGTACGGTACCGACGTTTTTTCTCACCTGCGCGGGATGTTCGGTATAATGATTTACGATAAGAAAAAGGAAACTCTTATCTGCGCCCGCGATTTTTTCGGCATAAAGCCGGTTTACTATTATTTCGATAACGAGACCTTTATGGTTGGCAGCGAAATAAAGAGCTTTTTAAGTCATCCGAATTTCAAGAAAGAGCTTAACAAAAAGGTGCTTAGTATGTATTTGTGCTACGGCACGAATCATATGGAAGAAACCTTTTTCGAGCATACCAAAAAACTGCTTCCCGGGCATTACCTCACCTATAAGGACGGCAAGCTTTCGGTATGTATGTACAGCAAACTGAATTACGAAAAACATGAAAAGCCGTACGAATATTATGAAAAACTCGTAAAAGAGACGCTTGAATCGTCGGTTGAATATCATAAGATAAGCGACGTTGAGGTCGGCTCGTACCTTTCGGGCGGCGTTGATTCATCATACGTTGTAAGCGTTGCAAAACCGAATAAAACCTTTACCGTCGGCTTCGAGGGCAAGGGATTCAGCGAAATCGAATACGCAAAAGGGCTTTCCGACCATTTCGGAGTGGAGCATTTTTCCAAAACCATATCCGGCGATGAGTTTTTCGATATTTTGCCTACCGTTCAGTATCATCTTGACGAGCCGAGCGCAAACGTTAGCGCGGTGCCGCTTTACTTTTTGAGCCGTCTTGCGCGGACCAAGGTAAAGGTGGTGCTCTCCGGCGAGGGTGCGGATGAAATGTTCGGCGGGTATAACGAATATAATGTTCAGGGCGCCGCGAAGCATTATTTACGATTACCGCTTTTCCTGCGTAAAGGCATTGCCGCCGCGGCGCGTCCGCTTCCTTATTTCAAGGGTAAAAATTTTATTGAAAAATACGGTAAAGAGCTTTCCCGCCGTTACTATAATAAAACCGAAATGTTTCTGCCCGACGAGGTCGGCGATGTGCTTAAAGCCGCGTATAAACCGACAGTCAGCCCCTTCGACATTTGTACTCCGTTTTATAACGAGGTCAAGGGCAAGGACGACGTATTCCGCAAGATGTATATTGACCTTAATTTCTGGCTTCCGCACGATATCCTGCTTAAAGCGGATAAAATGTCTATGGCAAACAGCGTTGAATTGCGGGTGCCGTTCCTTGATAAAGAGGTTTTCGCGCTTGCGCGTAGGATTCCCACGAAATATCTGGTGCGCGATAATCAAACAAAATATATCTTCCGCCGCGTCGCCGAGAAGTGCATACCCGAAGAGTGGGCAAAGCGCAGAAAACTCGGTTTTCCGGTGCCGTTCGGTAACTGGATAAAAGAGGATAAGTATTACAAAACGGTAAAGGCGCTTTTCGAGAGCGATTTCGCCGCGGAGTTTTTTGATACCGAAAAAATCAACCGTATGCTTGACGAGCATCATTCAGGCGTGCGGAAAAACGGCAAAAAGATATACGTTATATATTCTTTCCTTATTTGGTACCAAAGGTTTTTTATTACCGAAAACGAGGTGTAGATTATGTTGGAAATTAAGCATTTGACAAAAACTTTCGGAGAAAAGAGGGCGGTCGACGATTTATCGCTCGAAATCAAGAACGGTGAAATCTACGGTTTTATCGGTCATAACGGCGCGGGGAAGACCACCACGCTCAAATCGGTCTGCGGCATACAGAGCTTCGACAGCGGCGAGATAACGCTCGACGGCGTATCTGTCACCGCCGACCCGCTGACCTTCAAAAAGCGAATCGCCTATATACCGGACAACCCCGATTTATATGAGTTTATGACCGGTATCAAGTACCTGAATTTTATCGCCGATATATTCGGCGTGGGTGAAAAAGAGCGGCAGGAGCGTATAAAAAAATACGCTGATACTTTTGAACTGACCGCCGACCTTGCCCAACCTATCGGGGCGTATTCTCACGGTATGAAGCAAAAGCTTTCGATAATTTCGGCATGGATACACGAGCCGGAAATGATAATCATGGATGAACCGTTCGTGGGTCTCGACCCCGTCGCGTCCCATAAACTGAAAGAAATGATGCGCGAGGTCTGCGATAACGGCGGCGCGATATTCTTTTCGACACACGTTCTCGACGTTGCCGAAAAGCTTTGTGATAAGGTTGCTATAATCAAAGAAGGTAAACTGATTAAATCGGGGACCATGGAAGAAGTCAAGGGCGACGACAGCCTTGAAGCGGCATTTCTGGAGTTGGAGGAGTAATAATGGTAAAAACGCTTCTTAAAAAACAGCTCGCCGAAATATTCAAAACCTACTTTTTCGATTTCAAAAAGAATAAGCCGCGTTCAAAAGCGAAAACGGCGATTCTGTTTGTCGTATTCGCTTTGCTGATAGTGTTTATCGCCGGCTTTATGTTCGGCGCCTTCGCGTATATGCTTCGTGATATAGCGGCGGCGGAGCCTTTCAGATGGCTTTATCACGCGATATTCTTCCTGTTAGCGGTTTTGCTCGGCGTCTTCGGCAGTGTGTTTTCAACCTATTCGGGGCTTTATCTTTCAAAGGATAACGACCTGCTTTTATCAATGCCGATACCTGTAAGGGTCATAATGCTTACCCGTCTTTTGGGCGTTTATATAATGGGACTTTTATATTCGGCAACGGTTATAATACCGGCGACGGTCGTTTATATGATAACGTGTCCCGTTACCGTCGGCGGCGTTTTCGGTGCTCTCTTACAGATATTTAACATTTCGGTATTTGTAATGGTACTTTCCTGCGCTTTGGGATACGTTGTCGCGCGTATAAGCGTTAAACTCAAAAACAAGGGCTACGTTACGGTAATAATCTCCGTTTTGTTTATCGCGCTTTATTATTATCTTTATTTTAACGCCACCTCGTTTATCGGAGAACTTATCGGGAATATTGCGCTTTACGGCGAAAAAATCAAAGAACACGCTCATATCATCTACGTCATCGGCAAAGCCGCCGAACCGGATACCGTTCCGACGTTAGCCGTCACAGTCGCGGGCATTGTCCTTTTGGTAGCAACAATGCTTGTTATTTCAAAAAGCTTTCTTAAAGTCGCAACCAGCTCGGCAACGGTCAAAAAGGCGCAGTATAAACAGAAAAACACCCGCCGCCGTTCGGTTTTCGGCGCGGTGCTTGCCAAAGAGGCAAAACGCTTTGCGAGCAGTCCGAATTATATGCTTAACTGCGGTTTCGGCATACTGTTTTTAATCGCTTTTGGCGTATTATTCATTATTGAGGGCGACGCCGTGGCGAATATAGTAAATATGTTTCCTTCAGTTTTCCAAAGAGGATTTTTCGTTATACTCGCCCCCGCGGTATGCCTTATTGTTTCAATGAACGATATAGCCGCGCCGTCGGTATCGCTCGAAGGGAAGACCCTTTGGCAGATAAGGTCTTTGCCGGTGCCTACGAAAACGGTGCTAAAAGCTAAATACTCTTTTCAGATACTCGTGAATACTATTCCTACGGTGTTTTGCGTCGCCTGTATAATAGCGGTGCTTCGCCCCGACCCTCTGACCGGAGTTTTGCTTTCGCTTTTCTGTTTGCTCTATGTGTGCTTCCACGCGCTTTTCAGTCTGTTTTGCGGACTTCTTAAACCGAATCTTAACTGGACGAATGAAATTTTCGCCATAAAGCAGGGTTTAGACGTACTGTTCGCAATTTTCGGCGGTTTCGGATATTGCGTTGCGATAGGCGCACTGTGGTTTTTGGCGTGCAGAATAATGGATGCGAGAATATATCTCGCCATAGCGCTCGCCGTGACGGCGGTGCTTACGTTCCTGCTTTACCGCTTTATAAACCGAAAAGGCGTAAAACTGTTTGAACAGTTGTAATTCCTTTTATTTGACGCAGGAAGAATACAAAGTGATAACGTGTTTAGCGTTTATACGCGATAAAATACGATAACTGCTTGTGAGGTTGTTTATGAAACTGAAGTATAGTTTTACGGTTATGAACATGGGCGATGAATTTGCCGCGGTGCCTGTCGGCGATGACGCGGCGAAGTTTCGCGGTATGTTAAAACTGAATAAAGAGTCCGCGGATATTTTAGAGTTCTTAAAAGAAGATACCGACTCCGCGAAAATACACGAATACCTTAAAGGGAAATACCCCGATTCCACCGATGATGAAATAAGCCAAACCCTCGAAAAGTTTTTGAACACTCTTTCGAGCGAAGGGCTGTTGATCGGTTAGCTCGGAGTTTACCGTAAGAATTGTCGGTGTAATATTGAGATTAAAAGACATAAAAGGAACAGATTGAAAACCGTCTGTTCCTTTTTGTTTACTTATTGAATATTCTGTTGTATAATAAAGTTCGGGAAGGCGAGAAAAGTGCCGGGCAAATTCAAATTAGCATTATCGAGCGGGTAAACCGCCTGAATTTGTATAATGCGAATTCGGATCGTTTTTATATTGCAAAGCAAAAAATAAATGTAACTGTGGTAAATGTTATTGACCATTAGGTGGTAAGGGATATGAA
>JAFZIW010000125.1 GCA_017554125.1 Clostridia bacterium
CCTGTGAAAACGCCGTATTTTACGTTTCGGACGTTAAAAAGAATTCTTCCGGAATTTTCATGCACACAGGTAAGCTTACCGGCAAGGTTTCGGTGGGCGACACCGTCCGTGCAGAAATCGACTCCGTCCGCAGAAGCGAGATTCGCGCCAACCACACCGCCGCGCACCTGCTTCAGGCGGCGCTCCGCGAAACGCTCGGAAATCACGTTGAACAGGCGGGTCAGCTCGTAAATGAAAAAGAATTGCGATTTGACTTTACTCATTTTTCCGCGCTAACGGCGGATGAAATACAAAAAGTTGAAAGCCGCGTAAACGGAATAATACTCTCAGGTCTTGAGGTTTTAAGCCGCGAAATGCCCATTGAAGAAGCCAAAAAGCTCGGCGCGATGGCGTTGTTCGGCGAAAAGTACGGAAACGTTGTTCGCGTAGTATCCGTCGGTGATTTCTCGGTTGAATTCTGCGGCGGTACACACGTTGACAATGCCGCGAAAATAGGTCTTTTCAAAATCACAAGCGAAGCCGGTATCGCCGCCGGAGTACGCCGCATTACCGCGGTTACAGGCGCCGGTTTCTTAAAGCTTTTCGATGAATATGAAACGCTGATTAAATCAACCGCTCAGTCGCTTAAGTGCTCGTTTTTCGATATCGCTCAAAAGGCGGAAGCCGCCGCGGCGACCGTTAAAGAAACGCAGAGGCAGTTGGATACGCTTTCCGCGCGGCTTGCGGCGGGAAAAGCAAACTCGGTTCTGGATAACGCCTCGGTTATCGGCGATATACGCGTAGCGACCGCCGCTTTTGACAATGCCGCGGCTGATGAGCTTCGCAAAATGGCGGACAGTTTACGCGACAAAAACGATGATATAGTTTTAGTTCTTGCCGCAAAGGGCGAAGATAAAATCACCTTTGTTGCCGCGGCGAGCAAAAAAGCCGTGGACGCGGGCGTCCACGCTGGCAACCTTGTAAGGCAGGTCGCCGAGATGACCGACGGCAAGGGTGGCGGAAAGCCCGATATGGCAATGGCGGGCGGCAAAGATATTTCAAAGCTCGGCGAAGCGCTTGAAAGCGTCAAGGGCGCCGTGGAACAAATGATAAAGAAGGGTTAATATGAATGACTGTTTGTTTTGCAAAATAATCGCGGGAGAAATCCCGAGCACCAAAGTATACGAGGACGAATACGTTTACGCGTTTCTCGATATTGCGCCGCAAGCGCCGTTTCACGCGGTAGTGGTACCTAAGGTTCATATTGCATCCGCGGCGGAAATTGACGAAAGCAACAGCGTATACGTTTCAAAAATCTATGAGGCGATAGCCCAAATAGCAAAAAAGGAAAACCTCGAAAAAGGCTTCCGCGTTGTTACAAACTGTGGTGAAGACGGCGGACAGACCGTCGGTCACCTTCATTTCCACCTGCTCGCGCGCAGATATTTACAGTGGCCTCCGGGCTGATTAAGAAATAAGGAGTTGGTATTATGTCTCAATTTTATAAAATGAAAATCGCGGGTCTTGAACGCGACCTTGAAATGTTTTCGGTAAGCGATAAGCTTGATATTGCCGCCTTTATTATATTCGGCGACGTCGAATTAACAATAGCCGGCGTAGCTGAATTGCTGAAACGCGTACCTGAATTCGACGTTATCATTACGCCGGAAGCAAAATCCATTCCGATAGCTTATGAGGCGTCGCGACAGTCCGGAAAGCCTTACGTTGTTTTGCGCAAAGGCGTTAAGGTATATATGAGAAACCCGCTCGGCGTGGCGGTCAACTCGATTACCACCCAGCATGAACAGCACCTTTATCTCGGCGAAACCGAGGTAAATAAAATCAAAGGCAAGCGTGTGCTTATCGTTGACGACGTTATAAGCACGGGCGAATCTCTCGAAGCCGTAAGACGCCTTGTACGCGAAGCCGGCGGCGTTGAAGCCGCTTCCGCGGCATTTCTTGCAGAGGGCGACGCTGCGGACCGAAAAGATATTATTTTCCTTGAAAAGCTGCCGCTTTTCTTTAAGTGAAAGTTATGACTGAATTTGAACTTAAAATACTTGATTTTATAAAAGATACTTTCGCTTGCGCTTTTCTTGACAAGGCGATGCCGATAATATCATTGTTCGGCGACCACGGAATATTCTGGATGGCGTTGACGGCGATACTTCTTATCCCGAAAAAGACGAGAAAACTCGGTCTTTCAATGGCTATTGCCCTGGTGCTCGGTTACCTTTGCGGAAATCTTATCATCAAGAATATTGTGGCGAGAGCGAGACCGTATACGTACAGGGATATCGACCTGCTCGTTAGTGAGTTGAGCGATTACTCTTTCCCGTCGGGTCACAGTCTCGCCTCGTTTGAAGCGGCGACCTGTATTTTCATACGCAATAAAAAATGGGGTATTCCCGCGCTTGTTTTGGCGGTACTTATCGCGCTGTCGCGGTTGTATCTTTATGTTCACTTCCCAAGCGACGTACTCGCGGGAACTATGCTCGGTATCGCCTTTGCGATAGCCGGAACGTTACTTTCAAATCTCATTTACAAAAAGACGACCACGTTATCAAACAAGAATTTGATTGATTAAGGGGATATAAATTTGAAAAGAAGGACGAAAAGACAACAAGCCATAATAAAGCGCAGAATATTCTTATGTTCGGTACTGGCGGTGATTATTGCTATCGGCGCCTGTCTGTACATAGGTTGCAACGGTATCAAAAAGTCCGCTTCAACAAAAGAGAGCTCGACCGTCTCTGAACCGAAAACAACTCCATTGCCCGTCAAAAAGGGCGAAACGGTGACCGCCACGGTAATAAATACCGGCGATATTATTCTGCATGACCGCATTTTCAAGGACGCGCCGCAGATTTCCGAAGGCGTTTTCGATTTTTCCGACTTTTTCAAGGTTGCAGGCAGCCGTTTCAAAGAGGCGGATTACGCCGTGGCAAACCTTGAGGTTACGCTTGGCGGTCCGCGTGAGGGCAAACCGTATTCAGGCTACTCCGGTTATCCCGCTTTCAATTCGCCCGACTGCCTTTTGGATTATATAAAAGACGCGGGTTTCGACCTGCTTCTTACCGCTAACAACCACAGCTACGATACCGGTCTTGCCGGACTTAAAAGGACTGTACAAAAGGTAAAAGAATACGGTTTTGAGTTTATAGGCACAAAGGAAACGGAAAGCGACCACACCTACGTTGTCAAGGATATCAACGGCATAAAAATCGGTATGGTTTGCTACACCTATGAAACCAAAAGCGCCGCCGACGGCAGAAAAACGCTGAACGGCTCGGTCCTGGCAAGCGAAGCGCAAAACCTTGTAAACTCGTTTGATTACAACGAAATCGACGCTTTTTATACCGACGCGCAAAACGTAATTGACGGTATGAAAAACGACGGCGCCGACGCGGTAGTGTTTTATATGCACTGGGGCGAGGAGTATCAGCGCTCACCCAACACATGGCAAAAAACCATCGCTCAAAAGCTTTGCAATATGGGGGTTGACGTTATTGTCGGCGGTCATCCGCACGTTTTACAGCCGGTAGAGCTTCTGCATGCAGAAGGCAGTAATAAAACCACGGTTTGCGCGTATTCACTCGGCAATGCCATTTCAAACCAGCGCAGAGAATTGCTTAAAACATACTGCCCCTCCGGTCACAGCGAAGACGGCGCGATTTTCAGTTACACTTTCACAAAAACACCCGACGGAGTAACGACGCTTACCGCGGTTGATTTTGTACCCACCTGGCTTGATAAGTATACCGTAAACGGTAAATACAGATATACCATGTACCCGCTCGACGATGCAACCGCCGCCGACAGTTACGGGCTCGGCTCCGCGACCGTGGCAAAGCTTAAAGAATCTTATGAGCGATCAAAAGCGATAGTTGCAAAGGGACTTACCGAGTGCCAGCAGGAGCTCGGCTGTGAAATACGTTTTAAGGACTGACAGTATGCTTCACCATATAAAGGTCAACCTTGCCGGACTTAATATCGATATAGAATACAAAGACGAAAAAATAGCCAAACTCTGCCGCGATTACGTGGCGGAGTTTAGCGAGCCGGACATAAAGGTTTTATACAGTGAAGAAGGTTGCGCTACCGAAAAAGGAAAAGGCAACCACGGCGATTTAGC
>JAFZIW010000126.1 GCA_017554125.1 Clostridia bacterium
ACAGTCAGCGTTGCTTCGGATAGGGTTTACAGGCCCCCGCGGTTGCCCGCGGGCGCGGTGAGCTCTTACCTCGCCTTTCCACCCTTACCGCGTAAAGCGGCGGTATATCTCTGTTGCACTCTCCCTGGGGTCACCCCCGGCAGCCGTTAGCTGTTATCCTGCCCTATGAAGCTCGGACTTTCCTCACGTGTTAATACCACGCGCGACCGTATGGCCGACTCATAAGAATAATATACCATAAAAGCCGCTTTGTAGCAAATGTTTTTTCGGCGAATACTATGTGAACAGAGAAAAACAGATAAAAAGGGGTATAAATATGGAAAAAACGTATCAAAAATTCTTTTTGGGTGCAAACTCCGCCGAAGGGTTCGTATCGTATTTCGGCGACTGCTACATACCGGGCAGCTGGCGCGTCTTCATAATAAAAGGCGGACCGGGAACCGGAAAATCCTCGTTTATGAAATACGTGGCGAAAAAGGCGGAAGACCGGGGCTATACCGTAACGCTCTGTCCCTGCTCTTCCGACCCGAATTCGCTTGACGCAGTAATAATCGACGAGATAAAAACAGTCGTTTTAGACGGCACCGCGCCGCACGTTGTAGAACCGAAACTGCCCGGCGCCTGCGAAAACATAATAAATCTCGGCGAATTCTGGGACAGTGAAAAACTGTTTTCGCTCTCATCCGATATTTCCGACGCGGCAACGGAAAACAGCAAGCTCCATAAAACCGCTTCGGCGTACATCGGCGCCGCCGGCGAACTGCTTTCTGACAATTTGAAGCTTTCGCGCCTATGCACCGACCGCGCCGCCGCGCTGAAATTCGCCAAAAAGCTTTCTGACGGATATATAGAAAAGCGCGAAGGCACGTCGCCTGAGGAGTTTATCCGCTTTATAGGCGGCACGACGCCCGAAGGCGTTGTATCCTTTTCAAAAACAGTCACCGCGTTTTATAAAGACGTCATAGTAATCGAAGACAAATTCGGCGGCGCGGCGGGCGAAATAATGAATTATCTGCGCGCGTCCGCAAAACAGAAGGGTTACGACGTTATCACCCTTAAAAACCCGTTTTTACCGTCGGAGCTTATCGACCACGTTTTGATTCCGGAGCTTTCGCTCGCGTTTGTCACCGAAAGCGAATATATAAAATTCGATACCGATACGCGGCGCATACACGCCCGCAGATTTACCGACGGCAGGGCGCTTAAATACTACCGCGCGCGAATGCTCTTTAACAGGCGGGTTTCAAGGGAACTGCTGCTCGGCGCGGTATCTACGCTCTCGCGGGCGAAAGCGGCGCACGACAAGCTTGAAGAATACTACGTCGCCTCAATGAATTTCAGCGCGCTAACCTGCTTTGCCGAAAGCGCGGCGGAGAAAATACTGTAAACAAAACCCGGACTGTATCGCAGTCCGGGTTTTCAGCAAAAATATTATTTCTTTTTGTCGTAAGTATCGAGGAAATTATGCTTCCTGCCGCCGGTCTTATAGGCGAGCACGGTATCTATATTAACGTTTTCGAGGCTTTTGAAAATACACTTTTCAACGTCCGGATGGGTAAGCTTCAGCGTGCTGATAAGCGTCTTTATTTCCTTTCGCTTTGACAGGTCCTCGTCTATTTCGCTTTGCTCGGTAAACCGACAGGCGCAACGCAGGAATTCAAGTCCGTTATAATCGCGCCACGATATAATATCAGCCTCTCTGACGAAATAAAGCGGTCTTATAAGCTCCATACCGGGGAAATTAGTGCTGTGAAGCTTTGGCATCATACCCTGCACCTGCGCGCCGTAAAGCATACCCATAAGTGTCGTTTCTATAACGTCGTCGTAGTGGTGACCGAGGGCGATTTTATTGCACCCGAGTTCGCGGGCAAAACTGTAAAGATACCCTCTTCTCATCCTCGCGCAAAGGTAACAGGGGGACTTGGGTACCTCGTGTACCGCGTCGAAAATACTGCTCTCAAAAATATGTACCGGTATGCCGAGCCGCTTTGCGTTTTTCTCGATAAGACGGCGGTTTTCAGGCGCGTATCCCGGGTCCATTACGATATATTCCACATCAAACGGCACGTCCGAATACTTTTGCAGTTCCTTAAAAAGCACCGCCGTAAGCCAGGAATCCTTGCCGCCCGAAACGCAAACGGCGACGCGGTCGCCCGCGTTTACGAGCTTGTAGACTTTAAGCGCTTTATTGAATTTGCCCGTAATTGAGCGGCGGTATTTCTTTTGAAGGCTCTCTCTTACTTTTTCGTAAAATTCGTTCTCGCTCATTTTCTCAAAAAAACTCTTCCGCCGTTTTCTTTACTACCGAGGTGAACCAGCAGTAAAGCGCCTCGCCGAGTTCCTGAAAAATGGGGTCGCCGTCATGCGAACAGAGCATGGCAAAGGTCTGTCCCATTCTGCGCTCGATATCCGAGCCGCGACGGAAAGCGAGATAGTAAAAGGAAAACGCACCCATATCGGACGACGTTTTATAGATATCCTCGCCCGCTTTTCTCACGGTATCGAGAAAACTTTTCTGCGCCACGCCGACAAGCGTATCGTCGCCTATATACTGCTCGAATCCGGCGGTTGCGGAAAAAGAGAGAAGCAAACGGCGTTGAAGCAAAAGCGCGTAATCGGTATTCTCGCCAGACTGCTGGTCGGCGTCGTCCTTAACAAACAGTTGCGCGACCTTTGCGCCTACTTTTTTTGCCGCTTCAAGCTGCTGTTTGGTAATGCTCTTATCTTCCTTTACTCCGGCGTTTTTCTTAATGTCCGCGGACGGTTTGTCGCCCGCTATTTTAATATCGCTGTCGTTTTCAAAAAACACGGCGGTCTTCCTCCTTTACCGTCTTTTATGTAGAGATTTTACGGAAACGAACACCGTAAAATTTATTTTTCCCTGAACTTGTTGCTCCTTACCGGATGACGGAGCTTTCTGAGCGCTTTCGCCTCTATCTGACGGATACGCTCACGCGTTACGTTGAATTCCATACCGACCTCTTCAAGGGTATGGCAACGGCCGTCTTTAAGACCGAAACGCAGTCTTATAACCGCTTCCTCACGGGGAGTGAGGGTATGAAGAACGTTGTCTATATCCTCGTTGGTTATGGTTTTAAGCGCGGCTTCATCGGGGGCGAGAGCTTCCTCATCCTTAATGAAATCCATAAGGCGCGAATCTTCCTCGGGACCTATGGGCGTCTCCATGGAAACAGGCTCCTGCGCCACTCGCATTATCTCGCGTACGCGCTCCACGGGAAGGTCCATTTTTTCGGCTATTACTTCCTCGCTCGGCTCGTAACCGTTCTCATGCAGAAGCTGGCTTTGTATTTTTTTAAGACGGTTTATGGTTTCTACCATGTGTACGGGTATACGAATGGTTCTCGCCTGATCGGCTATCGCTCTTGTAATCGCCTGTCTTATCCACCACGTGGCATAGGTTGAAAACTTAAAGCCCTTGGTATGGTCGAACTTGTCCACCGCTTTTATAAGCCCGACGTTGCCCTCCTGAATAAGGTCAAGGAAATACATACCTCTGCCGACGTATTTTTTCGCTATACTTACCACCAGTCGCAGGTTAGCTTCCGTAAGGCGCTGTTTCGCACGCTCGTCGCCCTCGGCTATCTTTACGGCAAGTTCGATTTCCTCCTCGGAAGAAAGAAGAGGAACTCTTCCTATCTCGCGCAGATAAACCTTTACCGGGTCGTCAAGCGAAATATTGTCGAGCGCAATATCATCGGTCAGATTCTCAACGTCGACCTCCTCGAGTTTGAGTTCCTCATCGCTCGGCTCCTCATCAAAATCAAGGTCGAGCACCGTCGGCTCGCTGAACAGCTCTTCAAGGTCGTCAGGCGCGTTTTCGATATCGTCTATCGTTTCCTTTTTGTCCTCATCATCCTCAACAGGGATCTCGACCGGCAACGGTTTTTCCTCTGTTAATTCCTTTTTTTTCTTCTTTTCAGCCATTTCGTTTACCCCTTTTTTTATCTATCATTTTTTTGAGATTTTTTGCCCAATCTTCAACGTCCATATTTTTAATATCGGACGGTTTTTTTCTGTCTTTCTCGGTTAATATTACCGAAATGCAGTCTTTTAATACTATAAGCGGATTACCCCGCGCCGAATCCCCGTTGATAACCGAAACGAGATAACTCATCTGGGAATCGGCGAGAATTTCCGAAAAGTCCGAAATATCGAGCGTTTTGCCCTCGCTTAAAACCTCGCACATCTTGCCGTATATACGCGAGTTAAGAGAGGTCACCATTTGCTCGGGTTTAAGCTTTGAATACGCCTCGCTGAAAAAGTCCGGATGCGAAAACAGTACGGCGATTACGCCTTCCTCCGCCGCGGCGGCGGTGGGATTAAGCCTTTTTTCGGGATTTGGAGCATTTGTAGCAAACTTCGGTCTGATTATTTCGCCTATCTCTTTTTTGGCGGTTTTTTTCGCGTTTGCCTTGCGTATTTCGTCTATCCGCCCGGTAAGTACCGTTCGGGAAACGCCGTATTTTTCGCACATCCTGCCGATATACACGTCCCGCTCAATGGGATTCTCCGAAGCGGCTATTATCTCGGCGGCGCGCGAAATATACTTTATCTTTCCGGCGTCCGAAGTGATGTCGATATCGGCTACGGCGGTAAGCAGTTTATACTCTGTTTCGTTCACCGCGCCTTCAAGCACCGCGCCGAATCGCGACGCGCCGTGCTTCTTTATAAACTCATCCGGGTCCTTGCCGTCAGGTACGGTTACAACCTTTACGCTGAGACCGGTGTTTTTAAGTATATCGCCCGCTTTTTCGGCGGCTTTTCTGCCCGCCTCATCCGCGTCAAGGGTAAGCACTATTTCCTTTGTGTAGCGGCTGAGCAGTTTTGCCTGCGCCGGCGTAAACGAAGTGCCGAGCGCCGCGACCGCGTTCTGAAATCCCGCCTGATGCAATGAAACAACGTCCATATTGCCCTCGACGAGAATTATCCTTTCGGCGCAGTTGTTTTTTGCAAAATTCATACCGAAAAGATTGTCACTTTTCTTATATACCGGCGTATCGGCGGTATTTACGTATTTGCCGCCCGACGTATCGCCCGGCATGGCGCGCCCGCTGAACGCGATAACCCTGCCGCGAACGTCGATTATCGGGAACATTACCCGTTTTCTGAAACGGTCGTAGTAACTGCCGCGCTGACTTTTGCCGACAACGTTTGCCGCGAGCATATCGGTAAGCGAATAGCCTTTTGCTTTTAAGTGTTCAATGAGCGAATCCCAACTGTCCGGCGCGGCGCCGAGCCCGAAATGCTTTATAGTTGCGATTTTAAGCCCTCTGCCGGTGAGATAATCGAGCGCCCACTTGCCGTTTTCCGACATAAGGTAGTTATGGAAAAACTTTGCGGTCTCGCGATTCATTTCATATATTCTTTCTTTGAGTTTGCTGAGCGAATTATCGTATTCGGTTTCCTCTATCGCTATTCCGGAACGCTCGGCGAGCAGCTTTACCGCGTCGATATAATCGAGGTTTTCGATAAGCTTTACAAAAGTAAAAACGTCGCCGCCGACGCCGCAGCCGAAGCAATAAAACGAGCCGTTTTCGGGATAAACCGTAAATGACGGCGTTTTTTCGTTATGGAAAGGGCAAAGTCCAACAAGGTTTTTGCCCCTGCGTTTAAGCGAAACGTACGGCGATATAACCGATTCGATATCGTTACGGTATTTGATTTCGTTAATGGTTGAATCGCTTATCGCCATAATCATCTCCCCTTTCTTAAACTTATGCCGGCGCTATATCCGCCAGAATTTCGGTATGTAAATGTTCTCGAACGTCGTAACGGCGAAATGGTCGGTCATACCGGCGATATAATCCGCCGCGGCGCGCGAAACACCGTCTTTTTCAAGTATTTTCCGGTACTCTGCCGACAGAGTGTCCGGATTCTTCAAAATATGCTCGTAAATGCCCTCTATAATATCGGCGACCTTTGATTCTTCCGATTTCGCCGCCGGGTTTGTATAAACGGAGTCGAACAGAAAGCGGTGCATATAATCATAGTATTTTTCGGTTTCGGCGTCCATTTTTATATCGCCGCCCTCACTGCTTTTCACTAACGCTTTCACAAGACTGTCTATCCGCTCCGACTTGGTATTGCCGAGGAACCGCGACGCCTCTTTCGGTATATCGTTTTCGCTGATTATTCCGGCGCTTATCGCATCGTCTATATCATGGTTTATGTAGGCTATTCTGTCGCTGAAACGTACTATTTTACCCTCCGGAGTATACGGCCACTGCCCGCGGGTATGGTTAAGTATACCGTCGAGCACCTCCGCCGTGAGATTCAGCCCTTCGCCGCCCTTTTCAAGCACTTCGCATACGCGGACGCCCTGCTCGAAATGGGTAAAACCGCCGTCTACCAGACTGTCGAGCGCGCGTTCGCCCGCGTGTCCGAACGGGGTATGCCCGAGGTCGTGCGCGAGGGCTATCGCCTCGGTCAAATCTTCGTTTAACCGCAAAGCCCGCGCCACGGTACGCGCTATTTGCGAAACCTCAAGCGTATGTGTAAGGCGGGTGCGGTAATGATCGGATTCGGGAGAAAGAAACACCTGCGTTTTATGCTTTAAGCGGCGAAACGCTTTACAGTGAATAATCCGGTCGCGGTCGCGCTGAAACTCGGTGCGCAGTTCGCATTTTTCCTCATTCACCGCTCTGCCCTTACTGTCGGCGCTCAGCGTTGCGTAAGGCGAAAATATTAACTTTTCATTCTGTTCGGTTATCTCGCGTATATTCATAAGCGCCCCCTTGGTCGACCTCTATTACAGTTATTTGCAAAAAGAAGAAAAACTCCTCTGTTTTTCTCAAATTTTCTCATAAATTACCGTTTTTTCTTCAAATTTCGGCAAAACAGACGAGGAAAACGCCTCGCTTATCCCTTTTAGGCACGTCTCGCTTGCGCTTTCCCTAATTGCGAAAACGACCTTAACGTTATCGGCGAAATCGGTACTTATTATATTCGCGCCAGCCTCTTTAAGGATAAAAATAAGTTTATCGTAATCGGCGTAGCCTATGCCGAGCGAAAACTTATCGCCGGCGGTCATTTTTGCGGTTTCCGCGTTTTTTACCGCCTCGCTCGCGGCGGCGGTATAGGCGCGGACAAGGCCGCCCGTACCGAGCAGAATTCCGCCGAAATACCGTACTACGATTACTATCGCGCCGACTATTCCGCTCGATTTGAGTATATCGAGCACCGGCTTGCCCGCCGTGCCGTGCGGCTCGCCGTCATCGGAAAAGCGGGCTGTACCGTCGGGCAGGACGTACGCGTAGACCGCGTGGCGGGCGTCCCAGAACTCTTTGCGCTTCGCGGCTATGATTTCCGCCGCCTGTTTTTCGCTTTCGCAGGGTATGGCAAAGCCCAGGAAGCGGGAATGCTTCTCGCTGTACTGACCCTCGCCTGCCGCCATCACCGTTATACGCTCCACCGAATCACCTCTTCTGTAAGAAAAAACCGCAACTGCAAAACACAGTCACGGTTTTCCGGTTAAAATTATTTTTCTTCCATACCGAAACGCTTTTTGAATCTGTCAACGCGGCCGCCGGTATCTACCAACTTCTGCTTACCTGTGAAAAACGGATGACATTTAGAACAAATATCCAAACGAATATCCTTCTTTGTAGAGCGCGTCTCAAACTCGGCACCGCAAGCGCATTTAATAGTTACTTTTTCGTACTGCGGATGTATACCTTCCTTCATCCTGAGTCACCCCTTTCAAGCATTGTAACATTGTGATATTATCACAACCGAAAACAAAAATCAAGTGAAATTTTTATTTTTTTGAAAATTTATGCCTTATTCTTTCGTAAATCTCCGCCGCTTTGAACCTCACTTTGTATTTCGGAGCCTCCCGCGCGGTTTTTGCGCTGGCATAAGAAACGGTATCCTCAAGTCTCCCTTTTTCGGCGGCGGGCAGGCAGATACCCGGAAATACGACGCACCACCAGTTATGCCCCTTTGCGTCGCCGATGCGCACGGTCAGCGAGTTATAAACGCCGGCGGGAAGGGTGAAATCGCCGTAATCTCTGTTCTCGAAAAAGTTTTCCTCTATCGCGGCGCTGACGTTATAAGTAAACCCCTCGCTGCTTACGACCTCGCTTGCCGCCGCGATTATTTTATCCATTTCGCCGTCCGCGATATCTATCGCCTCGTCGAGACCCTCGGCTTGCGCCAGACTTTCTTTTGTAACTTCGAGTATCCTGTCGCGCACTTTAAGTTTAAGCTCCTGGTCGGCGTCGCTGTCGGAATTTGCGAGTATATGAAGCCGAAGCACGCCGCTTCGCAGTTCATCGAGCCGCGCTTCAAACCGCGCAAAGCTTAAAACCGCGGCGCAGACAAGCCCCAGCGCCACACCTTTTTCGATGTTTTTGAAAATATGTTTTTTCATAAAAAAATCTCCTGTCAATTTTTTCCAAAAGGATTATTGGCAGGAGAATTGTTTTCTATTCAATTATTTCGTTGCCGCGGTTTACAAACGGCGCGGCGTATGACAAAAGGCCCTGTTTTTCAGCTTTTTTTGCCGCCGCGACAGCCGATTTTTTATCGGCGAAAACCGCAAAGTGCGCCGGACCGCTTCCCGAAACCGATGCGCCGAGCGCGCCGGACGCGGCGAGAAGCGATATGACCTCGCTGTTTCCGGCTACCGCGCCGAACGCGTTTCCCATCGCGGAAAACGCCGAGTAAGTGTCACGGCTTAAAAGTTCAAGAAATTCTCCGGTAAAGGGCTTTACCGGCGGCATTTTATCGAGCTTTTCATACATAAGTCGGGTGGATTTCTTCTCGCCCGCTATGATTACGGTCGCCCAAAATCCATCTATATCCGGCAGTGCGGTTATTTTTTCGCCTATTCCACCTATGCGGGCGGTGCCGCCGAAAAGGCAGAAAGGTACGTCCGCGCCGCAGGAAAGCGCGATTTTTTCGAGGCTTTTTTTATCGAGGTTTGTTTTGTAAATATTATCGAGAGCGATTATGACCGCCGCCGCGTCGGCAGAGCCGCCGCCGAGTCCCGAAAGCAGGGGTATGCCCTTTTTTATAACGATATCGGCGCCGCCCGTTACGCCGGTAAACTCAAAAAACTTTTTTGCGGCGGTAAAGGCGATATTGTCTTTACCGTTTATACCGTCGCATAAAACGGATATCTCGCCGCCTTTTTCGACCGTAACGGCATCAAAAAGCGCGACCGACTGAAAAACCGAATCGAGCAGATGATAACCGTCCGGGTTTCTCCCCGTTATGTCAAGCGTAAGATTGATTTTGGCGTATGCGTAAACGAGCATTTTTTTCACCCCGAAACAATTTTACAGTGCAAAATTTTTCTTGTCAAGAAAAATGCCGTTTTTTTAATTTTGTTATTGTAAAACAATAGATTATGTGATAAAATAAGAAAAATATATTAAAAGGGGAAATTTGCCTTGTCATTTCCTTTAAGCAGGATACGTAATTTTTGCATAGTCGCTCATATAGACCACGGTAAGTCCACTTTGGCGGACCGCCTTTTAGAGCTTACAAGCTCGGTTTCCGCCCGCGATATGGAAAATCAGATACTCGACAGTATGGACCTTGAGCGCGAACGCGGAATAACCATAAAAGCCCACGCCGTAACGCTTTACTACAAAGCGGATGACGGAAACGAATACGAGCTCAACCTTATTGACACACCGGGACACGTTGACTTCAACTATGAGGTTTCGCGTTCACTCGCCGCCTGCGAAGGCGCGGTGCTTGTGGTGGACGCGTCGCAGGGCATTGAGGCGCAGACGCTTGCAAACACCTATCTCGCGGCAGACCACGGGCTTGAAATACTCCCGGTTATAAACAAAATAGATTTGCCGAGCGCGGACCCCGAAAGAATCAAAAAAGAAATCGAGGACGTAATCGGAATACCGGCGGAGGACGCGCCGCTTATCTCGGCTAAAACCGGTCAGAACGCGAAAGACGTACTTGAAATGATAGTACATTCTGTCCCCGCCCCGAAAGGCGAGCGCGAGGCGCCGCTTAAAGCGCTTATATTTGATTCGTACTATGACGCGTACAAGGGCGCTATCGTTTATTTCAGGGTCGTAAGCGGAAAAATAAAATGCGGCGAAAGAATAAAAATGATGGCTACCGGCGCGCAGTTTGAGGTCGTCGAACTCGGCAGAAAGAGCGCGACCGCCATGGTTCCCTGCGATACGCTTGAAGCGGGCGAGGTCGGCTACCTTGCCGCCTCGATAAAGACAGTGAGCGAAGCCAGGGTCGGCGATACCGTCACCTCGGCGGATAATCCGGCAAGCGAGCCGCTCGAGGGATACCGCAGCGTAAAGCCTGTGGTGTTCTGCGGTATTTATCCGGCGGACGGCGCGAAATACCCCGACCTGCGCGAGGCGCTCGAAAAGCTCCAGCTTAACGACGCTTCACTGCTCTACGAGGCGGAAACGTCGCAGGCGCTCGGCTTCGGTTTCCGCTGCGGCTTTTTGGGACTTTTACACATGGAAATCATCGAGGAACGGCTTGAACGCGAATACAACCTCGATATTATCACCACGGCGCCGAGCGTGCAATACGAATTCCGGCTCACGAACGGCGAAACGGTGCTTGTCGACAACCCGACGAATTACCCCGACCCCGCGACAATATCCGAAGCGCTCGAGCCGATATCCAACGTCAATATTTACGCGCCCAACGATTACGTAGGTACCATAATGCAGTTATGCGAAGACCGCCGCGGCACCTACGTTGATATGAAATATATGGGCGACCGGGTGGATATACGGTATATTATGCCGACCGGCGAGATAGTATACGATTTCTTCGACGCGCTCAAATCGCGCACGAAGGGATACGCGAGTTACGATTACGAGCCGGCGGGTTATCAGAAATCAAGTCTAGTAAAACTTGACGTTATGCTTGCGGGCGATACGGTCGACGCGCTGTCGTTCATCGTTCACAATTCAAATTCCTACGCGCGGGCGCGCAGGATAGCCGAAAAGCTCAAAGAATATATCCCGCGGCAGTTGTTTGAAGTGCCGGTGCAGGTGGCGGTAGGCGGCAAAATAATCGCGCGCGAGACCGTAAAGGCGCTTCGCAAAGACGTTCTGGCGAAATGCTACGGCGGCGATATAACGAGAAAAAAGAAATTGCTTGAAAAGCAAAAAGAAGGCAAAAAGAAAATGCGCAAGCTCGGAAGCGTTGAGGTTCCGAAGGACGCGTTTATGGCGGTTCTTAAACTTGACGAATAGGGGGAGTTGTCTTGACCGAAAAAAGAAGACGCGCGATAAGAAAGAGAAGAATATTCGTTTGCTCGTGTATTTTAGTACCGACAATCATCATTGCGATAATAGTCGCCGCTTGCAGCGGCTCCGGGAGCTCCGGAGTCGACGTTTCTTCGCAAAGCGGTGAAACAAAGCCGGTAAAAAAAGGACCTGAAATGGTGGTGCGCGGTGAGTACACTCTTAACGCCGATTACTCGCGGCTTTTACTTATAAACGCGGATAATCCCCTCCCCGAAGATTACGACTACAACTGGAATCTGACCGAGTTTGACGAATCGTACAGCAATAACAGCGATAAACTTATGCACAGGATAGACGCCGGCGTATGGCCGTATATGAAAGCCATGATAGAGGCGGCGAGAAGCGAGGGCGTAGACCTTTCGGTATGGTCGCCGTACCGTACTTACGAAATGCAGGAGCGGCTTTTCAAAAACCGCGTCGCCAAGGAAAACGGCAATGAGGCGAAAGCGGCGCAGTCGGTGGCGCGACCCGGGACCAGCGAACACAATACGGGACTTTGCGCCGATTTCAATATGGCGTCAAGTCTGTTTGAAAGCACCGACGCGTTTACCTGGATGAAAGCGCATGCCGGCGAATACGGTTTTATTTTGCGCTACCCCGAGGACCGCGTTGATATCACGGGGGTCAAATACGAATCGTGGCACTGGCGTTTCGTCGGAATAAACGCCGCGAAAGAGATAAATAATCTGAATATGACGCTCGAGGAATATATTAAATACAAGGGAATTGAACCGCAGGCGGGAATATACGATAACGCATCGCCGGAAATTCCCGGATAACATACGCCGTTTAGGAGGGTTTTGTTTTGGATTTCAAACAATTTTTCAGTCAAATCAAGGGAAAGAAAATAGCCATGTGCGGAATAGGTATCAGCAATACGCCGCTCATTCTCGACTTTTTGAAGCAGGGCGCGCGGGTAATCGCCTGTGACCGCAGGGAGCGCGAACAGGTGGGCGAGCTCGCCGACCGCCTCGAAGCGGCGGGCGCCGAGCTTAAACTCGGCGAAGATTACCTCGAAAATCTCGAGGTCGATATCATTTTCCGCACCCCCGGTATGAACTTTCACCTTGAAGAACTCGAACGCGCGAGAAAGCGCGGTATAGCGGTCACGAGTGAAATGGAGGTTTTCTTTGACCTCTGCCCCGCGACCATATTCGCGATAACCGGGTCGGACGGCAAAACCACCACGACGACGCTTATCGCCAAAATGCTCGAAGCCGAAGGCAAAACGGTGCATATCGGCGGAAACATCGGCAACCCGCTTCTGCCCGAAATCGAAAATATCAAGCCGGAGGATTTCGTAGTAGTCGAGTTGTCCTCCTTCCAGCTTATATCAATGCGTAAAAGCCCGGACGTGGCGGTGGTGACCAACGTATCGCCCAACCACCTTGATATTCACAAGGATATGGACGAATACGTTGAGGCGAAGAAAAACATACTGCTTCATCAAAACGCCTTTTCGCGCACCGTACTGAACCGCGACGACGAAATAACCGAGGGCTTCAGGAAAGACGTGAGAGGTCAGAGCCTCGGTTTCAGCATGAACCGCAGACTCAACAACGGCGCCTGGCTTGACGACAGCGGCGTTTTACACATGGCGTACCGCGGTGTTGACGTGCCGATAATCGACCGGAAAGAAATCGCGGTAATCGGCGACCATAACGTTTCAAACTACCTCGCCGCCATTGCCGCGGTCTGGGGTTACGTCGGCGTTGACAGTATATGCAAGGTCGCCCGCGAGTTCGGCGGCGTTGAACACCGCATTGAACTTGTACGCGAGCTCGACGGCGTAAAATACTATAACGATTCGATAGCTTCAAGCCCCACCCGTACCATAGCGGGACTTAAAGCGTTTGACAGAAAGGTTATACTCATCGCCGGTGGCTACGATAAGCATATACCGTTTGAGCCGCTCGCGCCCGTTGTTACCGAACGGGTAAAAACGCTTTATCTCTGCGGCGCGACCGCCGAAAAAATCGAAAACTGCATACGCGCCTACGAGGGGTACAAGGGCGAACCGGAAATAATAAGATGCAAGGATATTGCCGAGGCGGTAAAACTGGCGCATGAAAACGCCGTAAGCGGCGATATCGTCACCCTTTCTCCCGCCTGCGCGAGCTTTGATGCCTTCCCGAACTTTGTGGCGAGAGGCAACTACTATAAGGAACTGGTAAACAAACTGTAATGAACGTTAAAGATTTGATTTTTGAACTGACTGACAGCACCGGTATCGGAAATATACGCGACGCCGCAAAAACCGCCGCAAAGTATTTTGCCGGTTTTTGCGAAATGACCTATACCGATAACCGGGGTTTTATTGCGAAGATAAAGGGCGAACGCGATTATACTCTCGCCCTTGAAGCGCATATCGACCAGATAGGCTTCACCGTTACCTCTGTCGATGAAAACGGTTTCCTGACCGTTGCGGCTTGCGGCGGCATTGATTTGCGCGCGTTGCCCGCGCGGCAGGTTGTAATCCACGGTAAAAAAGAGGTGCGCGGCGTTTTCTGTTCAACGCCTCCCCACCTTTCGGAAAAGGACGTCACCTTTGAAAAAATCGGCGATATGAAAATAGACTCCTGCCTCGGCAAAGCGGCAAAAGACGTTATAAGCGCGGGCGATTACGTCACATTCACCGGTAAGCCTTTTGCTTTATCCGGCGACCGCGTCTGCTCAAAATCGCTTGACGACCGGGCGGGCGTCGCCGTGCTTATCGAGGTCGCAAACCGTTTTAAGAATGAGAAACCGCCGGTAAATCTCGCATTCTGCCTTTCGGATATGGAGGAAATAGGGCTTCGCGGTGCGAAAACCTCGGCCTTCGCTCTCTCGCCCGACGAGGCGGTAGCCGTCGACGTAAGCTTCGGCGACGGTCCGGATATAAAGCCTGACAAATGCGGCAAAACGGGCAGGGGCGCCATGATAGGCATATCCCCCGTTTTAAGCAAACAAATATCGGACAAGCTGATTAAAACGGCAAAAGATAACGGTATTTTGTATCAAACCGAAATCATGGGAGATTCCACCGGCACCGACGCCGACGTTATTTCGGTCACGAAATCGGGCGTTAAAACCGGACTTGTTTCAATTCCCCTGCGCAATATGCATACCGACTGCGAAACGGTATCGCTTTCGGACGTAAAGAGCGTATGCGATTTGCTTTATTCTTACGTAAAGGGCGGTGGCGTTAATGGTTGAACTGATTAAAAAACTCGTATCTCTTGACGCCGTATCCGGAGACGAAGACGCGGTACGCGATTTTATAATCGGCGAGATTTCTCCGTATTGCAAACTGAGCGTTGACCCGCTCGGCAATATAATCGCCTGTAAAGAGGGTAAACGCACCCCCGCCAAAAAAATACTGCTCGACGCCCATATGGACGAGGTGGGTCTTATCGTTACTTCGGTTACGGATGACGGGTTTTTGCGTTTTAACGTACTCGGCGGCATCAACACAAGCGCGCTGATGTTCAGGGCGGTAAGGATAAACGGAAAGATAAACGGCGTAATCTGCGGCAAACCGATACACCTTATAAGCGGTGACGAGGAAAAGAAACTGCCGCAAGCCGACAGTCTTTATATCGATATCGGCGCCGCCTCGCGCGAAGAAGCCGAAAGTATTGTGTCTCCCGGCGACCGCGCCGTTATGATTTCGGATTTCACGGTTGAGGGCGATAAAATCATCTCAAAGGCGCTCGACGACCGCATAGGCTGCGCGATACTTATAAAGCTTTTGAAAGAATATGACGAATACAGTTTCACCGCAACGTTTACGGTGCAGGAGGAAGTCGGTCTTCGCGGTGCGAAGGTCGCCGCATACAGCGTAAATCCCGACGCCGCGATAATCGTTGAAAGCACGACCGCGGCGGATATCGCCGACGTACCGGCGGATAAAACCGTTTGCCGCTTGGGTCACGGGGCGGCGATATCGTTTATGGACCGCGCCACGGTTTATGACCGCGAGTATTATAACGCGGCGCTCGCATCCGGTATTCCGGCGCAAAGCAAAGAAGCGGTAGCCGGCGGAAACAACGCGGGAAGCGTTCATCTTTCGCGCGGCGGCGTGCGTACGCTGGCTATAAGCGTTCCTTGCAGATACATTCATACAAACAGCTCGGTAGCAGCCCTCGGCGACGTTGACGCCGCTTTTAAGCTCTGCAAATACATGATAGAGTATATCGCCGATGATAAATAAAATATCTTCTCTTCCCGCCGGCGGGCTTATGACGGCGGAAATGCTTAAAATCGAAAATCTTTTCGCCGCTTACGGCGACGAGGCGCAGCTGTTCTGTCAAAGCGGCGGCGATACGGTTATATTTCTGCTCGGAAAAGACGCGATAATCTCCGGCAACGCGGACGGCGAAATCAAAAGTTTTTTAAGTTTTATTCGCCCCGACAGCGTTTTTTCAACCGCCGAAAACCTTAAAACGCTTTTCGGAAGCTTCAGGGAAGCAAACGTACTGATACTGAAAAAACCGCCGAAAATCTCGGGCAACGCTTTCGCCGACAGCCTTTCAAGCCGCGAGGCGTACAATATCCTGAACGCGGATTCATTCGACCTGCCGCCGTACGAATATTTCGCAACCGATTACTGTCGCAGGCTCAACCGCGGACTTATAAAGGTTTTTGCGAAAAAGGGACTTTGCGCGGCGGTCACGCTCGAGGGCGATAAGTACAGAATGCTCGCCGGTATCGCCTCACATAAAAAAGGGCTCGGCGGCGCTCTGCTTACCTGCGCGGTATCGGGGGATAAGCCGGTGCTCTGCGTGGCGGAGGACGCGCTTTTGCCGTTCTATACAAAATACGGTTTTGAACCGCTTTATAAAGCGGGTTACTGGAGGAAATAATTTGGTTCTTTTTAGTGCAGACAGAAGACTTGCGGCGCTTGACGCTTCGGCGACAAAAAAAGCGGAAGCCGCTTTTGCAAACATTGAGCGTATAACCGAATACAATCAGCAGAAGGTGCTTTCGGCGTTTATAGAATGCGGCGTAAGCGAAATGCATTTAGGCGTTACCACCGGCTACGGTTACGACGACGTCGGGCGCGACACCCTAGATAAGGTAGTCGCAAAGGCCTTCGGCGCGCAGGACGCGCTTATCCGCCACAGCTTTGCCTCCGGTACGCATACCCTCTCGGTCGCGCTTTTCGGCGTACTGCGCCCGGGTGATACGGTGCTGTCTCTTACCGGCAGGCCGTACGATACGATAACCGGCGTTTTCGGCATTGATTCAAAGACCGACGGTTCGCTTCGCGATTTCGGGATAAACTATGAGCAGGTCTGCCTCACCGCCGACGGCGAGCCGGATATTGAGGAAATCAAGTCCCGCCTTAAAACAAAATTTTATAAAATGGCGTATATTCAGCGTTCGCGCGGTTACAGTTCGAGAAAAAGCCTTTCGATAGAAAAAATCAAACAGCTTTGCGACGCGGTAAAGGAAATATCGCCCGACACCGTAATAATGGTCGATAACTGCTACGGCGAATTTGTCGAAAAACGCGAGCCCACCGAGGTCGGCGCCGACCTTATGGCGGGGTCGCTGATAAAAAATCCGGGCGGCGGAATCGCGCCCTGCGGCGGGTATATCGCCGGTAAGAGTAAATATATCGAAATGTGCGCCCACCGGATGACCTGCGCGGGCGTCGGCCGCGAAGTAGGGGCGACCGTCGGTCACAACCGCGAGCTTTATATGGGCTTTTTCGCGTCTCCCCATACTACCGGTGAAGCGCTTAAAACCGCGGTTTACGCTTCGGCGCTTTTCTCGCTTTTGGGATATAAGACAAGCCCAGAAACCGACGAGGCGCGGTCGGATATAATTGAAATAATCTATCTTGAAAACAAGGACGCGCTTATCGACTTCTGCCGGGGACTGCAATCGGGTTCGCCGGTCGACGCGGCGGCGGTCCCCACTCCGGCGCCCATGCCGGGGTACGATGACGAGGTAATCATGGCGGCGGGCGCTTTTACCGGCGGCGCTTCGATAGAGCTTTCAGCCGACGCTCCGCTCCGTGAGCCGTACTGCGTTTATATGCAGGGCGGTCTTAACTTTTACAGTGCAAAGGTCGGGGTACTTCTCGCCGCCGACCGTCTTATAAAAAGAAATGCCGAAGGCGATAAAGGGGGAATACTGTGAAAAGAATATTTGAAGGCGCGGTATACGATATGGTCAAACGGACCGACGGTTTTGTTTTCTCCTGCCGTACGGAAGTATTTGAAGGCGAAATGCTGATGTTTTATAAAACCGTTGACGCACAGTCCGGTATAATCGCCGACGTATCGAACAACATTTACCTTCTGGCAAAGTTCGGCGCGAACTATAAATCGGTCATTAAACCCGTGTCTAACATAATAACCGCGAAAACCATAAGCCTGCCGAGCGGAAAGCTTTTTCTCTGCGATAAGGACGCCGGCGGAAAATGCTATCTTTTTGACGGGACCGGCGGTATTCTCTGGACCGGCGTGATACAGTACCGCGAATGCGTGCCGAGCGATATCGCCCTTTATAACAACTGCGTTTGGGCAAGCTTTATTGAACATAACGTCCTGATACGCTTTAATTTAGCCACAATGCGCGAGGAGCTTCGCATAGGCGGTACGCGTTCGCCTTTCTCGAAACCGCGCAGTATTTTCATTGAAGGAAACAACGCTTTCGTCAGCAACGTCGGCTCTTATTCTCTTACAAAGGTCAACCTCGACACCTACGCGGTCGAGGACTACTGCCAGTTCGACCGGAGCGTAAAGAGCTATCTTGCCGTTGCGGACCGCGAGTACGTATTGCTCGACGACGGCATATACGAGCTGTAAAGGCGGCTACCGTCAATTTACCTTACGAATACGCGGTCGTTATCTTCATATCGACGATACGGGGGATGAAAAAGTGCTTGAAAAAACAATAATTTTAAGAGATTTCGCATCGGTCAGGGAATTTTTCGGCATCGCGGCGAGCGAGCCTTATGATATTGAGCTTTCGCTCGGCAAGAAAACCGTAAACGCGAAGAACGCGGATGAGGTATTCGCGCTTGACCTTACAAAGCCGCTTCTAATGACGGCGCATTGTGAAACCTGCGGCGAATTGCTTAAA
>JAFZIW010000018.1 GCA_017554125.1 Clostridia bacterium
CCAGCACCAATAAGGGCAACGGCCTTGATAACTACGGTATAATGGCGGCTAACGGCTTATCTACCGAAGTAGTAAAGGCGAGCACAGCCTACCGTATAAAATTCAGAATTGAAACCTGGTTTGCTCTCACGGCGCTTGAAGTTAATATCGATACCGGCACCGCGCTTTGGAGCAGAACGAACAGCGTTCAGAGATTTACCGATCTTTCCTCGCGTTCATCCAACAGCTCGGGCGGCGGCGGTTCAAAGCTTTATACCGATCTTACCTTTGACGTTACCACACCTTCTACCATAACGGGGAATCAGCATTTTGTTATCGGTATAATTCCTACGAGCGGCAACGTCGGCAGCACGGCTAATTTGGCTTTTAAGGATATTACCATTACCGAACTTATGAGCGTTAACGTTGTTAACAGTGCTAACAATCAAACGTTAGGCACGCTTCACTGCCTGCCGGATGACGACGTTGAAACACTGCTTACAAATGGCGGATTCGCTATATCCGGTTATTCTATGGTAGCGGATATTGACACTATAGCAGCCGATACCGAGACCGTTACGGTCACCTATACCGTCAATCCGCATAACGTTCAGGAAATAGATTTCAGCGAAACCTACGGCGGCGGAAACCCCGACTGGCATTATATCCCGGACGGGTCGTATGCTGACGACGGCACCGGCGTAGCTCACGTAAGAATTTCAGGCGGTGCGGTTCAGCACGATTCGAGCAAAGAGAAGCCCACCGGTAATAAAATCGGTCAACATTCGGTAACCCTTGCGAACAGTTACTCTAACAGCGGTCTTGAGGCTGGCGGCACCTATCGTGTTACGTTCACGCTTAAAACCTTCACTCAGTGGACTCCGCTTGAAAACTTAGGCGCTTATATCCGCTTTGGCGCGAATATCTGGGACGGCAGTATGATCGACGGCGCGATGATAGAGCTTAGCGGCAATGATTTAGCCGCGGCGGTAACTTCGTTTACCCCCGCGAGTAATGGCGCCGTTACCTTTACGCTATCGCTTGACGTAACATTGCCCGAAAGCGGCTGGTCAAGCACTACCGCGAGGAATATAATCCTCGTTGTATACGGCGGTCAGTATTGGCTTGATAACGTTGCGATTTCTACCACTGCGCGGTTTGAAGTGCAGGATCAGTATAGCAATCATCTCGGTTACGCTTACGGTCTTTTAGGCGATAAAACCGCCGATATTGTAAACGGCGCCGCGCTTATTGCCGCGGACGAAAGATATACTCTCTCTCCGGCTACCGTTACGGGTTATAGCGACGTTATCACCCTTACAAAGTCTTTAAAGAGCAATATCGTTGATAAAATAGACTTTACCACAAACGGAGCTTCAGGATACCCCGGCAACTCGGAGACCGGCACGGGCAACTACTATTCAAAAGATGAAACAAATAAAAAAATGATTTTCACCGGCTCGGCTCTTAAGGGCAACGGAGTAAACGTAGGCAACACTTTCGGCTTCCGCTCGTTTGTCGTTTCAAACAACAGGGGGGACAGCGGTCTTGAAGCCGGCAAAACCTACCGCGTGGCGATTAAGTTCTCTTCGTGGTATCAGCCTTCAACTTTCGGTTTGCAGGTTAGATTCGGCGCGGGTGTATGGAATACCATAAACGCTGGCGCGGCGACCTACACCGGCGACGCGCTATTGAGTAAATTAGTCACCGAAAGGGAACTTGGCACGCAGTCCGGCATATACACGCTTAACCTCGACGTAACACTGCCCGAAGCGGCTGAGTGGGACGGTTACTCAACCAATAAAAACGTTATAGTTTCCCTTTACGGTTTAGCCTCGAACAATATTGAATACTTCCTTTCAAAGGCTTATATTTACAAAGCGAGCGAAATTGCCGTTAAGTCTTATGACGGAACTTTGAATGCTACTGCCATAGGCTTTGAGGGTGAAACCGCAACCGATGCGTTTGACGCGGCTCGCAACGTAAAGGTTATTAATCTTAGCGAAACCTTTGCCGTCAACGATAAAACCGTAAGCGCCGGTAACTATAAGTATATAGAGCGCGGTGACGCCAACGGAAACTTCGCAATAAACGATGCGGACATCCAAAAACTGCGCAAATATATTATCGGAACCGATACCGAAATTGATGCTTTCGGCGCAAATGCGAACGCTACAACATTTACTGATACAACCATTGATGTTATTGATATGGTTCACATAAAGAAAATACTTATAAATCCGGTAGCAACCGATCCGCTTGCGGGTATGGCGCTTAATAAGAGCGGTTATCAGCTCGCGTGGTCTTATGAGTTTAACGATAACAATATAACTGACTATTTCGATACCCAGTACGGTATGAACCGTAGTTACGGTGATATTACCACAGTCGGTACTGGCGACAAAAAATATAACCGCGTTGAGAACGGCGCGCTTGTCCTCTCTCCGAGTGATAACTACGGTGCCGGTAACACTCTCGTAAGCGACGCTTACACAACCAAGAGCACAATGAGATTTACTTACGGTTATATGGAAATTTGCGCTAAACTCGCTTTCAGTCGTGCCGATTTCCCGGCTATCTGGCTTAAATCTTTCGGCGAGCCGCTTTATGAAATAGACGTTGTTGAAACATTAGGCTCTTCAACCACCACTACCTGTAATCTTCATTACTGGAAAGATGATCACGATTACAGTGCGGACGGTGTGTTAGGACGTGACGCCACTATAACCGATACTTCCGCTTTCCATAAATACGGTTTTGAGTGGTACAAGGAAGGCGGCGTATCGTATATCGCTTTCTATGTTGACGGTGTTCACGTAAAGACGCTCAGCAAGAATAACATAGGCTATAACGCCGATTTCAACCAGGAAATGTATCTTATCCTTGAAAATCTCCCGATTACCGCCTCGGTATACAATAACATTCACGACTGGGCGGGAGCGGCGCAGCAGGCAACCCATGCCGATTACCCGATGGATATGTTGATTGATTACGTTCGACTTTATCAGACGAGCAACAATTCGGGCAATACCTTGACCGTTTCTTAAAAACACGTTTAAGTATGGAGCGTGAAATGCCCTTGATACCGTACTGTATTAAGTTTTTCAATCAAATAATTATTTGAAAGGAATGCGAAAAATGAAAAAAATCATTTCTATCCTATTGGCGCTTATTATGTGCTCCACTTTGCTTTCACTTGCAAGTTGCGGCGGAAGCAAAACCGGACAGACCGGTACTTATACCGAAGATGAAACCGAAGGCGAGGTTATTGAAGAAGACGGCGAAGACGGTCCGAACGTGGATGGCGACGGTAACACGACTTCCGACAAGGCATCTTCAAATAATAACGGTGGTTCCGGTTCCGGTAAAAAAGTAGATAAAAACGAAGAACAGTTTTTCCTTAATGTTCCTTCCGAACTTAAAGGTACAACCGTTAAATTCGCAACATGGATTGATCATAAATCATGCGATTATTCTCATGTGTTTTCTGATTTCACCAAACTTACCGGCATTAACGTAGAGATTGTTCCTGTCACTCAAAGCGACTATATAGTCAAGCTTTCCGGTATGAAGGCGGCGGGTACGGCTCCAGATGTAATAGTTGAAAACGAGGGCAATTTCCCGCGTACGCTGGCACTGCTTCAGCCGATCACCGAGGCGGCGACCGGCATTAACGTAAAGGATGCGTTCTGGGACCAGAATGTAACGAAGTTGTATACTATAAACGGCAAGTGCTACGCTATAAACGGCAATAATTCAAGCTGGCAGATGGCGTCTCCACTTGTATATTATAACATTCCGCTTTTGAAAAAATACGGCATCAAGAATCCAAACTCTTACGTTAAAGAGAATAACTGGACGCTTGAAACTTTCTTTAAGTGTATGGAAGATTGCCGAAAGGCGGGTATCGCTACCGGCGGTGAAATTGATCTTACCGTGTATTCGCATATTTACGGTGGAGGTCCGTATCACTATGACGCTGCGACCGCAAAATACAGCAATACAATGGGAACACAAAGGTTTAAGAATATGTGGGCACAGCTTACCACCTACAGCGAGAAGGGTGTAGTTAAGCTTACCAACAGTTGGGCTTCAAGCCTTACCTCAGGCAACACAGGTATTGTATTCACTGGCGCTTACGGTCTGCGCAAGCAACCGGGTTGGTTCTATCAGATGGATTCGGATGATATAGGTTATGCTTATCCGCCAAAGGAAAAAGCGTCTGATGCTAATTATCCGACTTCAACCATGACGCGTGCTTATTGTATCGCGGCAGGCGCCAAAAACCCGAAAGGCGCCGGATACTTCCTGCGCTACTTCCTTAACGATGATTGGTATGGCGACGATGAGATCTTCAAAGATAGCAGAGCAAGAGAAATGCACTATTCGCTTCAGAAGATGAAGAATTTCTCTTCTCCCATTATAGACGGCGTTATAAAAACACAGTATGATGATTATAAAGCGTTTTATAATGAACTCGCAACCTCTACTCCCGCACAGGTAAATACCAATATCGAAAAGGTATCTCAGAAAATGGATTATTGCATCAAAAAAGCTAATGCGCTGATTGATGCGGCAAGGTAAAACTTTTTTTACGCAAGGGGGCAACCGCCCCCTTGCGGCGGGTATAGCATAACTCAAGCACGTTGCGTCAGATCTTGCCAATAAATACAGGTTTTTTGTTGCGGGTTTGAGTTATATTATACATTCTTTCAGTTTTCAAAGGAGTATTTCTATGAAATATAGCATTAAGTCAGTGGTTTCAATATTTGTTTCTGTTATGATAGTTATTTCATCGGTAGCTGTCATCGGTTTTGTTAATGTTTTTGCAGATTCCGATGAAACCGATCTGCTGATAGAATATATTGAATTTGGCGATGATTACGCTAAGTCCGGCAACTCCTATTACGGTCCGGATAACGACGCATATACACGTGCAACGCTCGCAGACGGCAGAATACAGTTCAGCAAGGAAACCAACAAGGGTAATTCTTACGGGTACAGGTCATTTCTTGCAACCAATAACAAGAATAATAAGTATATCATTCCTGATAAGACTTATCGGGTGGTTTTCGATCTGTTTATACCGAGCGGCGGCGAGCTTAAAAACTATAATGTACAGTTTGGGCTTGGCGCGGATATATGGCATTTAGAGGATAATAAGCCGTTTGCTTCCACTACCGCAGACAAACTTGATCTTGAGGACCAGACTACCGACGGCTCATATGCCGCTTATACGCTTGCATACGTTTTCTCCGGTGGTGCCGCAAACACTAACCTTTCAATAAGCATTTATCCGGATGCCCAGCCGTCCGGAAACTACTATGTTGACGATGTATACATCTATGAGGGTACCAGATACTATAAGGTGGAAACGGCGGAAGGCGAGGATTTAGGCGAAACGTTGGGCTTTATCGGTTCTGACGTGCTTTCAGCGCTTGGTGACGCGAATCTTGATATTATCGGTTTTGATATGTCTGTTTCACCGGAGAAATTCCCTGAGAATACAAGTGAAAAAATAGTCGTTACATATACGCCGAAAGAAAACTTGGTGCAGTATGTGAATTTTGATTCAAAATATGCGAAAACCGGCTCGCCTGACGATTACTATACCGATTCGACCGGTTATACTTTGCTTGGCAACAAACGGTTTATGTTTACCGACGCTGCAAATTCGTCGGTTAGTTTCAAAGACAGAGCGGTATTGCTTGCTAACAGCAGTGCGGAAAACATACTCGGTGCAAATAAAAAATACAGAATTGTATTTGATCTTAACACAGGTGCAGATATAAAAAACTATACCGTTGAGCTTAAATACGGAAGCACGGTAAAGTCGATCGTTGCAAGCGGACCAGTTTTTTCGGGTGACGAACTTGAAAGTTTTGTCGTAGAAACGAAAACCGGGGCAGGCCAAGGCGGTACTGATATTTACACCGTATCGTTTGACTTTGTATCGGCAGGCGACACAAATCCGCTTATTTCGGTTTACGGTACTAATTATTGCTATCTGAACAATGTGGTGTTAAGGCGATTTTTCGATTATGACGTTGAAGAAAGCGACGGTACCGCTGTCGGAAAAATTACCGGTTTTGCGGGCGATCCCATCGATTTGGCGGAAAATGAGACGTTGCTTTCACGAGAAGATTATACGTATGAGTTAAGTGTTGACCTATTCCCCCAAAAGAGCGATGAAAGAATAATGGTTTCCTACACAAGTATAACCGTGCTTGAAGCAATCGATTTTTCCGGCACTTATGCCCAAAAGCACCGTTCAGGGAATTATCCGGTTTGGCAGTATATCGGCAATCCCGCAAGCTCCGGCGATGCGCGCGTTGAATACTCTGATGGTCAGGTGCGCTTTTTCGGCACTGCGAACGTCGGTAACAGCTACGGCAACCGTAGCGTGTTGCTTACAAATGACAGGACTACGACCCTTATTGAACAGGGCGCGAGATATCGTCTTGTCTTCGACATGTATTTGCAAAATGAACAGTTATCGACAAAAACTTTTGATTTGCGATTTGGCTCGGACGTATGGAATCCCGCGGGTTCGTACGTAGATCCAATAAAAGCTAACAAACTGAATACCGTTTCACAAAAGGTTGACGGTACATGGACTGTTTATACGCTCTCGTATGATTTTATTGCACCGTTATCAAAGAATCTTATTCTTTCAATATATGGTGATGGTAATTCGGGCGCCGTTCTTGTAAAGAACGTTTACATCAATAAGCCTATCGGCTATACTTGCGTTGATGAAAACGGCACAGTTTATACCGATTCAAACGGCAACCCGATGAAGCTTTACGCTTTCCCGGGCGAGGCGCTTGATGAGGCGTTTATCTCAGCTACGGAATTTAACAGACCTGATATGTTTGAAACTGTTTCGCCTGAAACAGCGCCGAACAAGTCTGCAGATAGAATAACCGTAACGTATACAAAGGATCCGAGTTATATACTGCTTAACGATTTTTCTTCGGGCGTGTATACCGGTTCCGATAAAACAAGGTATGTAGTAAGCAATGCCACGGTCGCCGTGGAAGGCGAAAGAATGAAGATAACCCCTACCGACGGCAGCGAGAAATTCAGGGCAAAATCGTTCGTTGTTTCCACCGATTATAAGAGCGATATTTTTAAGGCGGGCCAAAAATACTTTATTGATTTTGAACTGGAAATACCGCAAAATTCCGATCTTTCAGATTTTTCTGTTGAATTCAGAAGTGGCAGATTTGCGGGCAACGGGCTTGGCTCTACCGGCACCGATTACATCGAATCAGCCCCTGCGGTTTTTGGCGGAAGTGACCTTAAAGCGAATGTTGCCTCATTTAATGAAAATACAAACACTTATAAAATTTCGCTCGATTATACCCTCGCTCCGGAAGAAAACTGGGGCAGTTATTCCGAGAGAAATATTCTCATGGGTGTTTTCTTTAGCGGTTACAGTAACGCCTATATAGATAATATCGAAATCGTCAAGAAAACCGCAGTTAAGCTTGCAAATACCGATCTTGGCAATATTATCGGTAGGATAGGGCATAAACTTGTTTTACCGGAAGATGTGAGCATGCAAGGCTATGTTTTCGGCGGCTGGTTTGCCGATCCTGAATTAACATCTGAATTCACAGCCGATGTTTTTCCGGTGGAGGATATAACAGTTTATGCAAAAATGACATCCGCCGTCCTTGATACTGAAATGCATTTTGACGCAATGCCTCCGGCGGTCGCCGGAATGACGGGATTTGCCTATCAGGTAATTCCCGGTGCTATTGCCGCAAATACCTCGTCCGGTTCTCTGGCTTATATAAAACTTTACAAGGACAGTAAGGCTATCCGCATGGCAAACTCGGATTATTATCCTATAAGCCTGCGTTATAAAACAGATAAGTATACCGGTACGTTCATCCTCGGTATAGCTACCGCCCTACAAAATGATTTTTCAAAGGCAAAGAGCGTTATACATACCGAAAAACTTTCCGCATCAAACAGTTGGCAAACAATAGATTTTTGTGTTTCGCAGGAGTTTGCATACGATAACGGCGTTAAAGGCGATTATATTTATTTGTTTGTCGAGTATTCAAATGTAAATGGCGGGGCAATAATGATAGACGATGTCGTGCTAAAGCAGGAAACAACGGTAAGATTTGACACCTGCGGCGGCAATAATATATCCGATATTAAGGGTAAGCCGGGCGCCGCCGCAACACTTCCGATACCCGTAAACGGCGTAAAGTCGTTTTCCGGATGGTATTACGATAAGGAATACAGTTCAGCCGTTCCTGCAAACTTTACATATCCGGTTTCAAATTGTGAAATAACGCTTTATGCCTCCTGGGACAATCAAAAAGCAACCTTTGCCGCGGATGATATAGAATCGGGCGAGCTTGATTTTTCAAAGAATCAAAAGGGCGCTACGGTGTTCTCGGTAAGCCATAATGCAGTTTATAAAGGACAGTCGTCTGTACGATATCATTTTGATCCGGATACTAATAAATCGCTTACAATGCAGGAATCTACCTTTAAACTTACCGGAGATCAGGGCAATAGCGGAGCCGGCATCGCGGTTAAAAACGATAAGTATTATGGGCTCTCTTTCTACATTTACGCGAAAAAAATGGATGCCCGTGTTAACTTTAACGTTTACACCGCCGATGGCAACAATGTTTTTTCATCGGGCGCTACGGTGACCAACGCTTTGGGCAAAACGCCTTACATTTCCCAAAACATGACTGAGCAGGGCGTTTGGAAACGCGTTGACTACGTCTTTAAGCCCAACATAAAAACAGCCGGTGCAAACGAGCTGTTCCTTGCGATCGCAACCTCGAAAAGTTCAATTGAAACCGATATTTACATAGACTACGTAACGGTAACCGAGCTTACCGATGATATGGGCGGCGTCGCCTTTGAATCTTCGGTATATAATGCTGCGCTTGTCGACCATGAGTTCTTATTTGCCTACGGCAAGGTTGGCGAAGAGTTCAAGTATCCGCGCGTTACCCGCGAGAATTACGTTCTTGAGGGGTGGTATACCAATTACCGTTTTACAGCCGCGTTTAATCCAGTATTCAAAAACAATACCGAGAAGGGAACGTACGTATATGTGGCGTATCCGCAGTGGGATATAACAGGTATCTGTACAGTAAGCTTTGAAAACGCAAATCATTTTGCGCAGGATGGTAACGGCACGTCTACAACAAACAAATTTACAAATACACGTGGTGGCGTTATCGTCACCGGCGAGGTGGCGTCTGACGGGCAGGCGGCGTATAAGTACGACAGTTACAATAAGTACGCGTCCGGCGGTGAAAAGGTTTTAGCTCTCAAGGATATTGACGGTTCACCCTTCAGGCTTGTAGACAATAAGACGTACATAATATCCGTTGATGTGTATGTGGATAAGTTTGTGTCCGATTATTCCTTCTGGTTCTCGACCGGCTCTCAAGATAACTACTACGCGTGGCAGGGAACACAGTCTGGAAAGATTATAGTAAACGGCGATGTTGAGCGCGGTAAATGGATAACCACATCGTTCACATACTCTGCTGTTTTCGGCGATTACGGCGGTTTTAATCTTTTCTTGGCAAATAACGCGTCTGCGTCAAAGACTTCACAGACGGTGGTTTATTTTGATAACGTCAAAATCGAACCGATAGATGAGGATGTTGTAACCGTTATAGAGAATACCGGCCTTTTAGGCGGCTCATCCAAGAGGCTTGTCGGAAAGCCGGGCGATGAGTATTCTCTCTCGAAAACGCTCAACATTCCTAATTACGTATTCTCGGGGTGGTACAGCTCGCCTTCACTTGAACGAAGCATAGACTTTGATGATTTCTTTTCTAACACCAAAACCGTATATGCAAAACTGATACCCGCCAAAATAAAACAGGATTTTGAAGCATCACCTTTGAATCCCTCACTTATTTGGGGGACGGACAGTGATTACGAGATATATTCGCCCGGTACCGACGGCTATAATGCGGCAAATGTGCATGACGGCGAAAAATCACTGCACAGAATCGGCAACGATCATATGTTAAAAAACGCGGTAATCGTTTCTAAGAACGCGCAGTTATCGCCGGGTGACGTTTATAAGATTTCAATGTGGGTCAAAATGGATTCCTATGACCAAACAAACGGCGCTATAAAGATAAGTTCGAGTTCTTCGCCGCGCTATGCGTGGAATCTAACGGGTGACCTCAGACCGCTTGTCGCAATTGCCGACCTTACGGACGGCAACTGGCACAAGATTACAGGCACGTTTATGTCATCAGCGTATTATCTGGTGGTACAGACGCCAGGTTATTGCAGTATTTACATGGATGATATCACCATAGAATACGCCGGAGGGTCGCTTGAAGAGAGTAACGTTGAATTCAAAGAGTACATTGCCGTTAAGAAAGATGCTTCCGGCAAAATACCGACGGTTACCGAGGAAAAAGAACAACTGCTTATAGATTCAAAAATTGATGAATACCTCAAAAACGTAGTGATACGTTATGATACCGTCGTTGATGAAGTCGATAATTATTATACCGAGACCAACACCTATACGAAGCATGGCGGAAAAATCAAGACAAAACGAAAATCCACTACCGTTTCACGGACAAAGATTCCGCTCAAATTCATGGATATCGTTAAGGGTAACACATACATTTGGTATACGGTGCTGTTCTATGCGGGTATAGCGTTTGTGGTTGTGGCGGCGGTCGGCACTGTGCTGATCGTGAAGCTTGTTAAAAACAAAAGAAAGGCGGCGGCAAGTGATGAAGAATAAAAGATATATATCGTTTGTTGCCCTCTGGCTCTGTATGATTATGCTTCTTTCCGCCTGCGGCGGTGAAGCTGGCAAAATTGCCGAGGATAAGACTATAAGATACTATTATGATGTTCAGCAGAAGCCGGATGAAGAGGTAGAATACGACGAAGAGGTTGAGGGAGCGCCAAAAAGGGTTTCCTATAAGGTCCCGAGCGATGAGCAGGGATTGCATGTTGATCAAATCGTTTATTCGCCTGATGTTTCAAATGAACTGGCTTCGGCGATCAAGGATTTTAAAAACGCATTGAAGAAAAACAGAAGGTATGATATTTCCGCGGTTTTTGATAAGATTGGCCCTCTTGACGAATATGAAATACTGATAGGGCAGACAAACAGAAAAGAATCAAAGGACGCTTACAATACCGTAAAGAACGCCAGAAATGACAATTATGATGACTTTCTTATAAAAGTCGTCAACAAAAAAATAGTCATTAACGGTGTATCGGAGCGCGGCGTGCAAAGCGGTATGAAGTTTGTTCTTGATACCTTCTGTAAGTCCGAGGAATATTGGCCTTGCCTTACGGACGGTTACGTTTACCACTACGCGCCGGATTACGGGCTTGCAAAAATCACTGTCGCCGGTACGGATATTTCAAAATACAGTATAATTTATCCGAGATATATGGAAACCGTCTACGGTAAAGAGATTTGCAATTTAAGCGATTATTTTATCGATACGTATCATTTTTCCCTGAATCTTGACGATGAACGATTCTTGACAGGCAAAAAAGAAATATATATCGGGGATATTAATACCGAGGCTTCAAACAGTGTTTCGGTCGGCAGTAATGAGTATGTTATTGCTTGCGTCGGTGATAAAATAGTTATTAAAGGTTCAAATTCTCCGTGCCTTTCTTATGGCGTTGCGGCTTTTGCTCAAATGATACTGAATGCGCAGAAATCTAAGAAAGCGCTCAATATAACCGATGGGTTTATAGTGCGAAAGACGCTTGATTTTTCGGATGAAACACTTTATAGACTTACATTTTCCGATGAGTTTGAAGGGAGTGCTCTAAACACATCTCTCTGGTCGACCTACGAGGCTGAAAACTCGACAAACTCCTCTTTAGGAGGCTGGGTTGAGAGAAAAGGTATTGAAAGAGCATACGTTAAAGACGGCTCTTTGCATCTGCCGGCGAAACGGGTGGATGAAAAGAATTTTGAAAAAACCGCCATATCCTTAAAAAAGAATCTTTGGGCTAAATACGGTTGCCTTGAAGTAAAAGCAAAGCTGGCTGACAGTCCCGCATATTCAACAATATGGTATAATGCCGATTATTACGGCGTCGGCGCCGAAATAGATATGCTCGAAAATTTCGGAAACGACCTCTCGTTCGCGTCTAATATTCATAAATGGTTTGTTCAACCCACCTGGGACGGAACGAACAATTACGCGCACACTTCGCTTGACGGCGGTAAGTATTCACTTGCAAAACGCTTTACTTACAATACGAGCAAGTATAAAGATAAGCTTTCCGATGATTATCATGTCTATTCGCTTGAATGGACTGATGAGTATTACGCCTTTTATGTTGACGGAATCAGGTTCTTTAAGTATGTTTTTAAAGATAATTCCGAGGAAGTAGACGCATTCAGACAAAAGTTGTATCTAATTTTAAGTTGCGGCGTAGGCGAATCCGGATATGGTGCAAGATACAATGTGGAAACCTCTGCTGCCGATTTTGATTATGCGATTGATTATGTAAGATTCTATCAGCAACCCTCTGTAGGAGAACTTGACTATAATTTTTACAGGTAGGTAACTGCTAATTGAGAGGAACGCCAAATGGTTATTAACAGCAAAGATTTATTTAAAAGGGCAGCGGCAATTTTAATGTGCTCGCTTATCGTAGCCGGCGTGTTTGCCATAGTGGCAAACGCGGAGAACGCCGACGTCGCGTTTACCGGTTACGATGACGGGTATTTGCCGACTTATCTCGGCGAATTAGCCGGCGAGGCTTGGGGTACGCGGGACTTTGCCGCCAACATCTCAGGTGACGGTGCTGAGGTTTGCGTTTGCGTTGACGAAAACGGCAAAAGCTATCATGATACGTTGCTTTTGGATACCGATGCCGCCGTTGCAGAATATTCAGTTAATATAACCGAAAGCGGACTTTATAATATAGAGCTTACATATTTGCTTGACGCACAGCAAAGCAATAATTTATCTTTTGGTTTGAATATAGACGGAAAAACTCAATTTGATGAAATGCAAAGTATGGTTTTGCCGCGCTATTGGACAAATCAAAACGGTATTCGTAAGGATGATTTCGGCAATCAGATAACGCCAAAACAGGTTTCGGCACTCAGGGTGACAAGCAGAAGGCTTCTTGATTTTTCGGGTTCTGAGAAATATCCGTATATGTTTTATTTTTCCGAAGGTGAACATACGATAACCATAAAAAACGCCTCGGTTTCGGTAAATATTATTTCTCTTGCGGTTAAAGCGCCCGAATACCTTTTATCCTACGAAAAAACTTTAGAGCAATATAGAAATAACGGCTATAAAGAGTATAGCGGTAAAAAAATCGCGGTAGAGGGCGAGAGTGCGGTGTATAAGTCGTCACGTTCGCTTATAGCGAAGTCGGACAGACGTTCACCAAATCTCTCTCCCGCTTCAGCGACGCTCGATTTACTCAATTACATAGGCGGTACATCATGGCAGGCTTATGGAGACGAAATAATATGGCAGGTCGATGTGCCGGAGTCCGGGCTTTACAAGCTCGGGTTTGCATATTTGCAAAACACGGTGATAAACGGCATTTCTTACAGAGAATTAAGGATAAACGGTGCTATTCCTTTCAGGGAGGCGGCGTCAGTTCGTTTTGCCTACAATACCAAGTGGAATTATACCGGTTTTACTGATAAAAATGGTGACGATTACCTTGTGTATCTTGAAAAGGGCAAGCAGGAAATATCACTCGGCGTGACCTTGGGTGACAGCTACAGGGCATATAATGATTTAAAGGATATCATTTCGGAACTCGGCGATCTTTACATAGATATTACGGTCATCACCGGTGAATCTCCTGATGTTAACCGTGATTATGAACTTTTCAAAAAAATCCCGAATTGGGAAGACAGATTAAAGGCAATTAACAGTTCGCTTGAATCGCTTGCCGATAACCTCAGATCGCTTTCCGGCAAGCAGGGAAGTACAATAATTGCCGCGTCAGACAATATGGCGAGAGTAATAAATAATATGCTCAATAATCCGTATACGGCGCAGATTTATGTCAGCGATTATTACAACTGTTATACCACGCTCAGTTCCTGGCTTTTTGAAATGAAACAGATGCCGCTCGGAATAGACGTAATAGATATTTATGCGCCCGATTCCGGACTTCAACCCAAGGACGTGGGCTTTTTCAAGAGCGTCATATTTGGGGTCAAGCGGTTTCTTGCTTCCTTTGCCTCGGATTATAATTCCTTATCCAAAAAATCAAATTCCGAACACACCCTTAAAATATGGGTGAACTGGGGCAGAGACCAGGCATTGGTGCTTAACAATCTTATACAGGAGTCGTTCAGCGAATATGCTGAGCGTGAACTTGGTTACAAAGTCAACGTAAATCTTGAACTTGTAAACGCTTCACTTGTTAAAGGAATACTTTCAAACAACGCGCCGGATTTAGCACTTCATATGTCAAGAACGGAACCGGTCAATCTTGCAATCCGACGGGCGATTTGCGATCTTTCGGAATTCCCCGATTTTAATGAAGTGATAAAACGTTTCGGTGATACCGCGACGGTACCTTATCAGTATAACGGAGGCACGTATGCTTTGCCGGATCAGCAGACGTTTTTCCTCATGTTTTACAGGAAAGACATACTCGATCAATTAGGCCTTTCTATCCCTAAAACGTGGGATGAGTTTCTTGCCGCCACAGCCGTTTTACAGCGGAACAATATGAATTCCTATATTCCGTACGTTACGATGACGAGTGAAACAACGGTTAATACCGGCTTGGGCAGTCTTTCACTTTACCCGACGATACTTAGTCAGTTTGGTGGGAGTTTTTATAATAAAAACCTAAACAGGTGTACGCTTGATGAGCAGCTGTCTGTTTCGGCATTCAAATACTGGATAGAGATGTATACTCAGTACAAGCTGCCCACGGAAGCAAATTTTTACAACAGATTTCGTTTAGGCATCTCTCCGATAGGCATAAGCAGTTATACGCTCTATAATACGCTTTCTCAGGCGGCTCCCGAAATTGAGGGAAGGTGGGGGATAGCACTTGTGCCTGGTATTAAAGATAAGACTACCGGTGAAATCAACCGCAGCGTTGCGGGCGGCGGTAGCGGCTGCGCCATCCTTGCCGGTTCAAAGCATAAGGACGAGGCATGGGCGTTCCTTAAATGGTGGACTCTTGCTCAAACGCAGCTTGATTACAACAACAACGTTGAATCAATACTCGGTTCTACCGCAAGAATACCGCTCGCCACCAAGGAGGCATTTGAAAACCTTTCTTGGAAAGATACCGATCTTATAGTGTTGAAACAGGAATTTTCGTTGATTGAGGAAATCAACGAAGTGCCCGGAAGTTATTACGTTACCCGTGCGGTAGATCAGGCGTTTTGGAATGTTATTTCAGGCGGCAGACAGCCAAAAGACGTACTTATCGAGTGGGGCACTGTCGCAAACGAAGAAATCGCACGTAAAATCAAGGAATACAGTTAGGAGAAGGTTATGCTGAAAAATGTAAATGAACCGAACCGTACTCATTCATCATTCAGGACAAATCTGCCTAACTATATTCTGTTGGCACCGTTTGTTATTTTGTTTATGTGTTTCACAGTTATACCTATTGTTTCTTCGGTGGTATTAAGTTTCTTTAATTTTGATATGATCAATATGCCCTCTTTTATAGCGTTTGATAACTACAAGAGGATGTTAGTGGGCGATAAAAGCTTTTTGGTCATATTAAAAAACACCATAATTTTAGCCGTAATAACCGGTCCTCTCGGATTTATGTTCGCATTTGTGCTGGCGTGGTTCTTAAATGAATTCAGGCCGGCGGTGCGAACCGTCCTCTCATTTATGTTTTACGCCCCGTCCCTTGTGGGCAACGCGTTTTTCATCTGGCAGGTAGCCTTTTCAAACGACAGTTACGGCTACGCAAACAGCCTTTTGCTTTCGATTGGAGCGATTTCCGAACCGGTGCAGTGGCTTAAAAACGCCGAATACGTTATGCCCATTGTTATTATGGTCCAGCTCTGGCAGGGTATGGGCGTTTCTTTCCTTGCCAATATTTCGGGTTTGCAGAATATAAACGATGAAATGTATGAAGCGGGCGCAATAGACGGCATAAGGAACCGTTGGCAGGAGCTTTGGTATATTACACTTCCCTCAATGAAGAGTATGCTTATGTTCAGCTCGGTAATGCAGATAGCCGCGGCTTTCTCGATAAGCGCGATCCCAAAAACGCTTGCAGGTTATCCGAGTGTAAACAATTCGGTGGATACCGTTGTGTCTTATCTTGCGGATGTCGGAAACGTGAAATATGAACTCGGATATGCAAGCGCGATATCCGTACTGCTATTTGCCATGATGTTTTTGACACGAACTTTTGTGGCAAAGCTTCTGAATAAGACAGGTAAGTAGGAGGGTAGCATATATGAGTGTTTTAAGAATAAAAATGCGCAGATTACCTATCCTCAACCGCTTTGTGGCGGATAGAAAATCATCAGACCAGAGAAAGAGATTTACGCGTTCAAGAGCAGGAACATTCTTTTACGTTTTGTTTTTGATTGCTTTCGGCCTGTTTTCCGTTTTGCCGCTTATCTATTGTGTTTGCACATCATTTAAGCCGATAGATGAACTTTTGATTTTTCCACCCAAATTTTTTGTCAGCAGACCGACATGGGCGAACTATCTTGCTCTGCCTTCGCTTCTTTCAAATATGCGTATACCGCTTTCAAGGTATATATTTAACAGCTTATTCATCACACTGTTTACAACGTTTTTATATGTAATGATTTCAACAGCTGCCGGTTTTGTTCTGTCAAAAACAAAAATGAAGATAAACGGCATACTGATAACAGGCGTTCAAATGGCACTGCTATTCAATGCCTTTACGCTCGCCATACCGAGATACCTCATATTTTCCTATATGGGAATAATCGATACTTTCTGGGTATATATTTTGCCTTATTGCGCTTCGTCAATGGGCGTATTTCTTATGAAACAATATATTGACGGTGCCGTTCCCGAAGCGCTGCTTGAAGCGGCGAGGATCGACGGCGCGGGTCAGTTCCGTATTTTCAACCAACTCGTGATTCCGATGGTAAAACCGTGTATGATGACACTTACTCTTTTCGGATTTCAAGCAGTCTGGGCAACCGTGCCCGACGGCACAATATTTAACGAGTCTTTAAAAACACTTCCTACCATAATGGCGAATATAAACGCGGGCGGTATTGCGCGTTCCGGCTCCGCAATGGCGGTTACCGTTATTATGATGATACCTCCGATTTTTATTTACATTATTACGCAAAGTAATGTTTTGGAATCAATGAACAGCGCGGGAATTAAGGAGTAAATGATGAAACGAGAAGTGTTAAAAAAATCATTATCGTTAGTGCTGGCACTTGTTTTTCTGATTTCATTTTCATCAAGTGCGTTCGCTTCTTCCGTTAAAGTGAATGATGTTCCTAATGACACTTATGTTTATTGGAAAGGTTCATTGATCGCAGTAGGCGCGAAGACGGTTTATAATTATGCTTATTCACTTGATTCCAAAAAAATCGGGTTTGATTTCAGCACCCTCACCGATGTTGCTGTTGATGATGAAGGGGATTTATATATATTGGACGGCGAAGGCGGAAACGTTTTCGTTCTGGATAACAGCTACAAATTCCTCTATTCATTTTCCTCTCAAACTGTCGGTGATACTGTTTATGATTTTTCACAGGCGCAAGGCATTGAATACCGTGACGGTGAAATATATATATGTGATTCGAATAACGCGCGCGTTCTTGTGGTAGATAAAAAAGGCACTTTTATTAAGGAAATAGGATTGCCCGAATCTGATTTGATACCGGATGATTTTAATTATAAGCCGATAAAAGTAGCCGTTGACTCAAAGGGTTACATTTATATTTTGAGCGAAGGTTCGTATTACGGAGCTTTGCTTTATTCACCCGAATATGAGTTTTTAGGTTTCTACGGCAGTAATACCGTAGAAACCGGATTGCTTACCGCAATCACTACAGTCTGGGAAAAATTAACAGTTACGAACCAAAAACGGGCAAACAGCGAAAGAAAGCTTCCTTTCCAGTTTACCGATTTGTTTGTTGATAAAAAAGATTTTATATATACGGCAACAGGAAGAACAAAAAACACCGATATTGAAAAGGGTCAGATAAGGCGGCTTAATCCCGGCGGCAACAATGTTCTTACAAATTCACAAGAAACGGTTTTTTCCGACAGGAGAAAATCCATGGTAAGGTTCAGGGTTGGCAACACCTGGACTATTGATGCGAATATATGTTATGTAGTCGCGGACGATAACGGGTTTATGTATTGTGTTGACCGCGAATCGAATAAAATATTTGTTTTTGACGGCAATTGCGATTTTGTAACGGTTATGGGCGGCGGCAATGGAGATGTAAGCCAAAAATATTGTTTCGGTAAAATTTCCGGCATAGCGCTCAATGATGAAGATTTAGTCGTTCTTGATGAGAATAAAAAGAATATTACAATCTTAAAGCTGACCGATTACGGCAGAGATTTCTTAACCGCTCAGGCAATGGTGTTAAACGGCGATTACAGTGAATCGCGCGAATATTTTGAAAGGGTGCTTGCCCAGGATAAGAACAATCAGTTGGCTTATATAGGCCTTGCAAAAGCATATCTTGCCGATAAGAATTATAAAAAAGCAATGCAGTATGCAAAGTATGGCCAGGATACCGAAACCTACGACCAAGCGCATACGTATTTAAGAAACGAGTTTCTTTCAAAGTATTTTAACGTAATTGCCGTAGTTGTTTTGGCTGTTGGTGTTTTGCTTTCGGTCGCAATAGTATATAAACGCAAAAAGAATATCATCCTTATAAAATCACCCTACGTAAAAACCGCGTTAAAGGTATGGACCTCACCTGTCGATTCCTTTAATTTGATAAAGCAGAAAAACATGGGTTCCGTGACGTTGGCAACCGTTTTTATGTTTTTGCTTTATATTTCAACATTTGCGAAAGAGGAATTATCGGGATATCAGTTCATTGGTGCGAAAGCTGATACTTACAATTCATTACTTTCACTTTTTAAAACGGTGGTCGCTGTACTGCTGTTCTCGGTCTCAAACTGGGCGGTTGCCGCTCTTATGCAGGGCAGAGGTACTCTAAAGGAAATATACATCGGGACTTGCTACAGTCTTTTACCGCTTATCACAGGTAATTTTATCTATGCCTTGTTATCAAATTTTGTTTCCCTTTCCGAAGGCGCGTTTCTTGATATAATGATGACGGGACTTACGATTTATACCGTAATGCTGTTCGTTTTTGCCCTGATGGCGATACATGATATTTCCTTCGGCAGATTTTTGGGTATAACCCTTCTTTCACTTTTCGGAATACTCGTAGTCGTTTTTGTCGGCGTTATAGTGTTTATGCTGGCACAGCAGCTATATATGTTTATTATGACTATTGTAAACGAAATGATTTACAGGTAGGTGTAAGTGTTATGAAATTAAAGGTTAAAAGAGCGTTTTCTGTTGCATTTATACTCTTCCTCTTTGTGTTGCTGCCGGCTTGTTCAAGCGGTAATGTTGTTATGCCTTATAGGTTTAATCCGGATCTTAAACGGGTAAATATTAAATCCGAAATCGTCGCGGAAAACGATAAGTACCAGCTCGAATGGGATTCGGATAACCGCAGAGTTGTGCTTGTCGAAAAAAGCGACGGATATGTCTGGTCAAATATTCCAAATGAACTGCTTTCAGTTGATATTGATCCCGCGGATGAGTTTAATAGTATTCTTGCAATGTATTCTCCTATCAGTATTGAATGCATTAGAAACGAGACGTATGAAATACGCGAGGCGTTTGCCATTGAAGCTATAAAATCCGGAGATTTTTCGGTAAGCAAAATAGATGGCGGAGTACGCGTCACCTATATCTTTGATAAATATAAAATATCTGTTCCCGTACAATATCTTTTGTTTGACGACGGACTTAAAATAAACGTCTTAACTTCAAATATAGCGGAGGACGGCGGTGAATACTTCCTACATACCGTTTCGGTTGCTCCGTTTATGTGTTCCGCTAAAAACATGACGGATGGTGCATATCTGTTTTACCCTTCGGGAAGCGGGGCGCTTATCAGGATGGATACGGAAAATGATTTAAGCGCGGTTTATTCTGCCGATGTTTACGGCAGAGATAAAATGAGCGATATAAAAACATGGTGCGAGGAAAGCAATACCGAGGATATCAGGATGCCGGTATACGGTTCCAAATCCGGTGACCGCGGTATGTTTGCCGTAATTGAAAAGGGCGCAGAATCCGCATCGCTGTCGGTTGAAGCGCACAATAAAAATGTGGGATACTCAAGCGTTTATCCGCAGTTTGCGGTTCGCGGTGAAACAAACATTTCAAATGCTTATTTGCAGTCGGCTGATAATTCAATGAAGTATGCCGATGCGTTTGCTCTTTCCGATATTACGGTCGCGTTCTATCCTCTTACCGGGGAGAGTGCCTCTTATGTAGGAATGAGCAAAATTTACAGGAATTATCTTGAAAGCAAGGGAATGGCTAAAAAGAAAATTAAGACTAATCTCGCAGTCAAATTTCTTGGTGGCGATATGATAAACACCAACGTGCTGGGGGTTCCGACAAAAGAGTTTTTTGCTACGACCACTATTGATGAGGTAAAGAACATCGTAAAAGAGCTTAACGAATCCACAGCAAATAATCTTTTAATAGATTTAGTCGGCTTTGGTAAAACAGGATTTGAAATAGGAGAGATTGCCGGCGGTTTTTCGATCGCCTCAAAGCTCGGCGGCGAGAAAAAAGTTAAGGAACTCGGCAACGACGGTAAAAACACCTACGTTCTGGATTTTGACGTTCTCGGCATTAACGTAAACGGATCGGGTTATTCGACTACGTTTGACGTTGCTGTTGCAGCAACAAAGCAAAGGTTTGCACTGCAAAGATATGATATTGCCACCGGCAATAACGGTGGAACGTTGTGTTACCTTATTTCCAGAAGCCTGTTGCCTGAGGTGTGCGATAAAATGATTGATTACTCTAAGAAAATCGGTCTAAAAGGCGTCGCGCTGGATACGTTGTCGAATTACGCGTATTCGGATTACAATAATCAGGACTATTATTCAAAGGGTAATATGGGAAAAGATGTTTCGGCAATTCTCAAAAAGGTGAGGAGTAATGATCTGTTCGTCATCACGAATGACGCGAACGATTATGCCGCTATGAACTCGGACGCGGTGTTAGATGTCCCGCTTCAAACAAGCAGAGCTGATTTGTTTGATGATGAGATACCGTTTTACCAAATGGTTTTCCGAGGATACATTCCGCTTTATTCACCATCGGTAAACCTCACCAATTACCAGGACGACTTGCTGTTAAAAGCGGTTGAGTCAGGCGTAGGAATTTCGTATACGTTTTCAAATAATCATAATACCGCTCTTAGAAAAAAAGAAAATTTCTATCAGTTTACTGTATATAAGGATTTAAAAGAAAGCGTTGTCAAAAATTACAATGACATAAATGGGTATTTAAACAAGGTCGGCGACAGTACAGTAACTGAACACCGTGTTATTGAAGAGGGGCTTCATGAAACAGTCTTTTCAAACGGTTTGACCGTATATGTTAATTTTACTTACAGTGAATTACAAACGCCTATCGGCGTTGTTGGGCCCAAAGCTTACGTTTATAAAACGGCAGAATGATACAAAGGAGTGTCAACTATGAAAAAAAAGAAAATGAGAGGTATTGAGGCCATAAAAGAGCAGTATGGCTGGAAATGCGTTTCGTTTTGGGTAGTTGGACTTATTGTATTCTTTATCTACCCGTTGATACAGTCTATTATCTATATGTTCAACGAGACGTCGCCGCAGGTGGGTTACGTTGCTTTAAAGTTTGTTAAATTCAATAACTTCAATGACGTTTTCAGAGTAGATCCTGATTTTACAAATAGACTGATGGCGAGTATACTTAATTTTCTTTATACTTTTCCCGCTGTTTTGATTTTAAGCTTTGTTTTGGCGATTATTCTTAATTCTAAGTTTAAGGGACGTTTATTTTTCCGCGCGCTGTATTTTCTTCCTGTAATCATAGCGTCCGGCGTGGTGTACTCGGTTTTGCTCGGAAGTCAAAATCTTGATACAATCCAAACCGATTCATCTATCAGATCGGATATTTTCAAAACGGGTGAGGTCATTGCGTCTTTAGGTTTACCGGAGGTCATCAGCAAATATATTGAGTCAATTCTCTCAACCATAATGGATATAACGTGGAAATGCGGAATACAAATAATACTCTTTATTTCCGGAATGCAATCAATTCCTCCCGCTCTTTACGAAGCGGCAAAGGTTGAGGGCACCACAAAATGGGAAGAATTCTGGCTCATAACGTTTCCAATGATGGTGAGAACGCTTTTACTCGTGGTTGTTTTCACAATGGTTGATATCATTACCTCAGTGGATGATAAAGTAATGAAACAGGCATATAAATTTATGGAACTTCAAAGCTATGGACAGAGTTCAGTTATGCTTTGGTCATATTTCCTGATAATCGGTGCTATGGTTTCCCTTATAAGTTGGCTGTTTTACAGGATCTTTGCCAAGAAATGGATGTGATAGAATGAAAAGGAAAATATCGTTCCCTGACAAAGACGTGATCATTTCAAGGCTTAAAAAAATAAACTATAAACGTAAGGGCGTTGCCTTTCTGGCGGCACTTTTAAAGTATGTTGTTTTGGCCTCGATCGGATATTTGGTTTTGTATCCGCTTGTTTATATGGTCAGCTTTTCAATAAGACCGTACAGCGATTATATCGACCCGGCAATTTATTGGATACCGAAGCACTTAAGCAATATCCAGTTTTCAAACGCGCAAAAGGTGATCGATTTTATCCCTTCCATTAAAAACAGTTTGATTTTTGAGGTGCTTTCTGCGTTTATTGAGGTTATAACCTGTTCAATAGTTGCTTATGGTATGGCAAGGTTTAAATTCAGAGGTAAAGGCATACTTACGGTTTTGCTGTTTGCTATGATAATTCTGCCGGAACAGATGATTATAATACCTAAAATGATCAACTATTCAAATCTTGACTTCTTAGGTATAATAAGACTTACAAATAAAATATTCGGAACAAATATCAAAATATCAATACTCAATACAGGCTTTGCTTTCTGGCTGCCTTCGCTTTTTGGCGTGGGGCTCAAGGCGGGAATAATCATATTTATTTATATGCAATTCTATAAGGGTTTGCCCAAAGAACTTGAAGAAGCCGCATGGATAGACGGAGCAAATCTTACACAGACATATTTAAGAATATCTTTACCGTCCTCAAGCGTGGTATTAGCAACTGTTATAATACTTTCGGTAATCTGGCACTGGAACGATTATTACCTTGCCGTTATGTATACCTCAAAAGCCGAAAGCATGCCGATAGCTGTTAAGATAGCGCAGATGCAAACAAGTTTGCAGACTATCGGTATTTGGAACGGACCGTACCATGTGGGGGCAAGGTGCGCCGCCTGTCTTGCTTTTGTGGCTCCAATGCTTGTTATGTATATAATTCTCCAAAGAAAATTTGTTCAGTCTATAGATCGTGTAGGTATTACGGGGTGATATTATGAAAAAAGCTGTTTTAATCCTTTTGGCGTTTTGCGTATGTCTGGCTTTTGTCGGTTGTGAACCTGAAGTCGTTAAGCGGCCAGTAAAGATAATTGATGAAACCAAAGATTACGTTGATGAAGCGGAGAGCGATCCGGATGATTTTGTGCCGCCGGACGGCACCTCTTCACACACGCCAGACAGTTCAGATACTACCGATACCTCGTCTGATGCCAGTGGTGATAACTCCTCGACCGATACGCCCGAAAAAACCGAAGTTGACCTTAAGGACCCGACAGTCATAATAGGCAAGTGGAAGGCTGAAACACGCCTTGTTAACGGTAAAGAGGGAACCTTTGAGACTAAATATCTTGTCATAACGGAAGACTTTAAATTTTATCCTACAAATGATTATGTTGCATATACAGGCAATTTGACGTATCATTATGAGGAAGGCAAAATAACCGTTATGCTCGGTGATAAAATTGATGAAGAGTATGTTGTTTCTATGGATAACGAGGATACACTGACTCTTTCGTATACAAAGAGCGGAAACACTATAGAAGATACTTATTCGAAAATCACGGAATAATTATTATGGCGCCGATACTTTATTGGCGCCGTAATTTTAAGCAGAGGAAGTTATGAAGAAAATAATAATCGGTAAATACCCTCATTTACTGCACGGCGGCGATTATAATCCCGACCAGTGGCAAGACTGTCCCGAAATACTGAAGGAAGATATGCGCCTTATGAAAGCGGCAAACTGCAACGAAATGACCCTTGGGGTATTCGCTTGGAGCTCGCTTGAGCCGCAGGAGGGAGAGTTTGACTTTTCCTTTTTGGATAAGGCAATGGATGATATTTACGCCGCGGGCGGCAGAGTGATACTCGCAACGCCAAGCGGCGCAAAACCGGTTTGGATGGCGAAAAAATACCCCGAGATATGCCGCGTTGATGAAAACGGCATAAGAAGCGGTGCCGGTGGCAGGCATAACCATTGCAACAATTCGCCGGTATACCGCGAAAAGGTGCGAATTATAAACGAAAAACTGGCGCAAAGGTATAAGGATCATCCTGCCCTTATCGCGTGGCACGTTTCAAATGAATACGGCAATTCGACCGACGTTACCGAGTGTTATTGCGATAATTGTAAAAAAGCGTTTATTGAGTGGCTTAAGAATAAATACAAAACGGTAGATAACCTTAATCATGAATGGTGGACCGCGTTCTGGTCGCATACCTTTTCCTCATTTGAAGAGATCGACCCGCCGTCCTTTAACACCGATATGGCTATCAACGGAAGGAATCTCGATTGGAAGCGCTTTATTAGCGATAAATATATCGAGTTTTTAAGCATTGAGACTGAGCCGTTAAGGCGCATTACGCCCGATATACCGATCACCACTAATATGATGGAAATGTATACCGGTATCGATTATAGGGAGATGGCAAAGAGCATCGACTTTGTTTCATCCGATAACTATCCGGTATGGAAAAACGATGAAAGCGATATCGATACGGCGGTTAAGGCGGCGTTTTTCCACGATTATATGCGTTCGCTTAAATTTAAGCCCTTCATAATGATGGAAAGCACCCCAAGTATCGTAAATTGGCATAATTACAATAAATTAAAGCGCCCCGGCATGCACGCGCTTTCATCCCTGCAGGCGGTGGCGCACGGCTCGGATTCTGTGCTGTATTTCCAGTGGCGTAAAAGCCGCGGCTGTTCGGAAAAACTGCACGGCGCGGTAGTAGATCATTACGGTAAGGAGGATACGAGGGTTTTCTGCGATGTAAAAGAACTCGGAGCGCGCCTTAAAAAACTGGACGAGATCGTTGGAACAGTAACGAACGCGGAGGTCGCGATCGTCTATGACGTTCAAAACGAGTGGGCGCTCGGCGGCGCTCAGGGATATTCAAATATAGATAAAAAATACCAACAGACCCTTTTGAAATTCTATAAACCCTTGTGGAAACGTGGGATAAATGCCGATATTATAGGTGTAAACGATAATTTTGATAATTACAAACTGATAATAGCGCCTATGCTTTATATGGTGAGTAACGCTTTAGAAAAAAAGCTTTGCGATTATGTTGCGCGGGGCGGAACGCTTGTTTCAACCTATATGCTCGGCATCGTAAATGAAAACGATCTGTGCCATTTGGGCGGGTTGCCGGCAGGCAAGCTTAAAGAGGTATTCGGCATTTGGAACGAGGAAACAGATACCCTTTATCCAGGGGAAACAAATTCCGTTTCGGATAACAGCGGGAAAGAGTATTTCGCCGTTGATTACTGCGAGTTGATACACACCGCCGGCGCCGTTACGATCGCCACCTTCACTTCGGATTTTTACAGCGGCTATCCCGCCTTTACCCTAAACCGGTTCGGTAAGGGTAAGGCGTATTATATCGCTTTTCGTGACCGCGGCGATTTTTGCGATGACTTGATAAATAAACTTATAAACGATATTGGCGTTAGGTCGGCTGTCAGTTTTGCTCTGCCTTCAGGTGTTACGGCGCATAGTAGGACCGACGGGGAAAATACGTATGTTTTCCTTGAAAACCACAATAAATCGGAAGTCTCAATAAACGGTGATTTTTGCTTTGGAAATCTTGAAACCGGAGCAAAGGCGGAAAACTTTATTACTTTACCGTCTGTAAGCGTTACCGTTTTAAAAGATATTAACCGGGGGAAATAAAATGATATATAAAGAACAAAGAAAACCCGGGTTCTGGGACCGGATCCGGAAAAATCCTGGCTATGCCGAAATAATAGATATATTAAAAAACGATTATTCCGAATTGCTTTCTGCCGGTATACTGCCGCTTTCGCGCGAGGATTTTGACCGGTATTTTGAAACGGGAGAGCGAAAACCGTTTGAAGACGCTTATTTTTCGCGCCGCGCACTGCTTGAGCGGGCGTTTGTTCTAAGTCTTCTATATCCCGAAAGGAGAGAGTATGTAGACACAGCCGTAAGTGTTATCGCGGCAATATGTGGCGAATACAGCTGGGTAGTTCCGGCGCATTCCGGCGCACATAAGGTGGATCTCTTTTCTTCGGAGACCGCCCTGCTTATAACCGAGTGCATATCTTTTTTAGGTGATAGAATTGATAAATCGGCGGCAAAAAGTGCGATAGAAGAAGTTTACAACCGGGTAATAAAGGTTTATGAGGAAAACGAATTCGTATGGGAAAAGTATACGAGTAACTGGTCAGCGGTTTGCACCGGCTGTGTTGCAACCGCGATGATTTATGCTTTCCCCGACTCGCTTGAAAGAAACCTTGAAAGGATAATAAAAACGCAGGAGCTTTTCCTTTCGGGATTTTCGGATGAGGGCGTGAGCTTCGAAGGCGCCGGTTACTGGAAATACGGCTTCGGTAATTTCGTTTGGCTTGCCGATGCGCTTTTTGATCATACAAACGGCAGAGTAAACCTTTTTGATCTGCCGAAAGCAAAGGCGGTGGCGGCTTATCCGCGCTATGCCGTGCTTTGCGGCGGCGCTTTTGTCACCTTTTCCGATTCCGCCCGCGTTGCGAGCTTTTCAAAAGCGCTCATAAACTGCATAAAGCTCCATTATCCGCAAGTGTCTATGCATTTAAACGGCGCAGGTCTGACCTTTGTAAGCACGAGAGCCAATACGCAAAACTTTGTTATTAGAAACTTTTTCTTCGCCGATACTGATTCAATTCCGGAAGAAAAAGCCGAGGATTACTGGTTGCCTTCGGCAGGGCAGATGATATTTAACCGCGATAATTATTCGTTCGCGATAAAGGCCGGCGATAACGCCGAGCTTCACAACCATAACGACGTTGGCTCCTTTATATTTGCCGATAAGGCGGGGCAGGCGCTTTGCGATTTAGGCTGCGGATATTATAACCGGGATTATTTCGGCGAAAAGCGGTATGATATACTTTGCAATTCCTCTTTTGGGCACAGTGTGCCGATAATAAACGGTAAACCGCAAAAGGCGGGCAAGGAGTATAGCGGAACTGTTTTGCGCGAAGGAAACACGGTGATACTTAACATTGAAAAGGCTTACGGTATACCGGAACTCAGCAGCCTAAAAAGGACCGTTACAGCAGACGAAAACGGCATAATACTTACGGATGAATACACGGGCGATACAGAAAGCTTTGTTGACCGTTTTGTTACGCTTCGCAAGCCGCAGATCTACGGGGATGGCATAAAACTCGGTGATACCATAATAAAATTCGATAAAAGCGCCGTAAAGGTAAACTTCGCCGAGGTGCTCAACAAAAAGCACAATGGTGAGTTTGAGACCGTTTATCTTCTCGATTTTACCGCAGGGGATAAAAGCCGGAGTTTGGCGTTTAAAATAGAGGCTCTACAATAACGGCAACAATAATTTTAAAGCAGAGGTTTATATGGA
>JAFZIW010000127.1 GCA_017554125.1 Clostridia bacterium
GTAAGGCTCGGCTATAAAGTCAGCATGGGCGGCAAGGTGATTACAACCGTAAGCAGTAAAAACGTTTACTACTCGGCACGCGAAATAGTCGCTCAGTTGGTCGAGGGTGAGGACGTTTTGTCAGTTCTGCCCGAAATGGAAATCGAAACGGTCGTGACCGCCGAAAATACGGTAAACGATTGCGATGAGGTCGTAAACGCGATTATCGACAATACCGATGAGATAGTCTCCGCGTCCCGCCTTTATATAAACGGTATCGCCTACGGTTGCGCCGATACCGCGGAGCTTGAGGCGGCGCTCGAGGAGCGCAGAACGGCGTTTGATATACCGGGTTCACAGTGCGAAAGCAGTTTTGAGGACGAGGTACTCACCGAGGAAGGCTATTTTATTAAAGACGAGGTAAGCAAAATCACCGAACTCGCGGGCGATATATCGCTTATTAACGTAAAAACCGTAGTTACCGAATCACAGGTGCAGACCATACCTTACAAGACGGTCACCGAGCGTACTTCCGAGAAGCCGTCGGGTTACGTGGCTATCACCCGTCAGGGCGTTTGCGGCACCGTTATTATATCCAGCAACGTTATTTATATTAACGGTAAGGAAACCGACAGAATAACCGCCGCGTCAACCGTTCAGACCGAGCCGGTCGACGAGGTTATCACGGTAGGTACCGCGAGCGTGAATAATACCGCTTCAAAAGCGGTGCTCAAATTCCCGCTTCCCGCGGACGTTTGGGAAATATCCTGTCCGTACGGCAAGGGCGGTCACATGGGCGTTGATTTACGCGCTCCCTACGGAACGCCGATAATGGCTGCGGCGGGCGGCACGGTTACCCTTGCGGCCGTTTACCGCAATTACGGAAACTGCGTAATAATCGACCATGGCAACGGCGTTTCCACCCTCTACGCTCACGCGAGCAGTCTTTGCGTAAGAGCCGGCGACAAGGTATCGGCGGGCGACGTTATCGCGCTTGTCGGTTCGACCGGATATTCGACCGGTAACCACCTTCACTTTGAGGTGCATATCGGCGAAAACAGGGTAAACCCCCAGCCGTATATCGGTCTTTGATAAGCAATTAAGTTTTTTTACTCCCGGAATTGGCTCCGGGAGTATTTTTTTGGCTTTATCACTTGACTAAACCACAATATATGGTATATAATATTTTCTGTATACGACATATTTTTTCAGGAGGAAAAGGGCTTTGGCAATTACTAATAACGAATACGGCAACGAAAGCATACAAAAACTTGAAGGTCCCGACAGGGTGCGTAAACGCCCCGGCGTTATTTTCGGTTCGGACGGGCTTGACGGTTGCGAGCATTCCGTATTTGAGGTTATTTCCAATTCGATAGACGAGGCTCGCGAGGGCTACGGCAAAAAGATAATCGTAACAAAGTTTGCCGACGGTTCGATAGAGGTCGAAGATTTCGGGCGCGGCTGTCCGGTAGATTTCAACAACAAGGAAAACTGTTTCAATTGGGAACTTGTTTATTGCGAACTGTACGCCGGCGGCAAATACAATACCAACGACGGCGCGAACTATGAGTATTCGGTGGGCCTTAACGGTCTCGGTCTTTGCTCCACCCAGTATTCCGCCGAGTATATGGAGGTTGAGATAAAGCGCGACGGCTTCAAATACAACCTTCGCTTTGAAAAGGGGTATAACGTCGGCGGACTTAAAAAGGAGCCGTATTCCGGCAAGGATACAGGCACGCGCACCCGCTGGAAACCCGATATCGAGGTTTTCACCGATATAAATATCCCGAGCGAATACTTTATTGATACGCTCCGCCGTCAGGCGATAGTCAACAACGGGCTTAAATTCGAGTTCCGCGAACAGCAGGGTTCAAGGTTTATCACCCGCGAAGTCGTTTACAAAAACGGTATTGAAGATTACGTAAACGAAACGGTGGGCGAAAACAGACTTTCCTCGGTACAGCTTTGGCATACCGAGAGAAAGGGGCGCGACCGTGAGGATAAACCCGAGTATAAAGTAAAGATAAACGTTGCACTTACCTTTTCAAATACTCATCAGCTCAAAGAGTATTACCATAATTCAAGTTGGCTTGAATACGGCGGCGCGCCCGAAAAGGCGGTGCGTAACGCGTTTGTGTATCAAATCGACGCCTATATAAAACAGAGCGGCAAGTATAAGGCGGGCGAAGGCAAGGTTACGTTTGCCGATATTGAGGAATGTCTCGTTTTGGTGATTTCCTCGTTCTCGACCGTGACCTCGTATGAAAACCAGACCAAAAAATCGATAACCAACAAGTTTATCGCCGACGCGATGACCGAGTTTTTGCGCCACCAGCTTGAAATCTACTTTATAGAGAATAAAGCCGAGGCGGATAAGATTGTCGAGCAGGTGCTTATAAACAAACGCAGCCGCGAGCGCAGCGAAAAAGAGCGCATCAATATAAAGAAGACGCTTCAAAGCAGTAACTCGATGGTCGACAGGGTGGAAAAGTTCGTCGACTGCCGAAGCCGCGAGGTATCCGAGCGCGAGCTGTATATAGTCGAGGGCGATTCGGCGCTCGGCTCCTGCAAACTTGCGCGTGACGCGTCGTTTCAGGCGATAATGCCGGTCAGGGGTAAAATACTTAACTGCCTTAAAGCGGAATACGATAAGGTTTTCAAGAACGATATTATTACCGATTTGCTTAAAGTGCTCGGGTGCGGCGTTGAGGTGAAATCGAGTTCCAACAAAAAACTTTCCAACTTTGATATTGAAAATTTGCGTTGGAACAAAATCATTATATGTACCGATGCGGATGTCGACGGTTTCCATATCCGCACGCTGATACTTACCATGATTTACCGCCTTATGCCAACCCTCATAAACGAAGGCAAGGTATTCATCGCCGAAACCCCTCTTTACGAGATAAACACAAAACAAAAAACCTACTTTGCATACGATGAGAGCGAAAAGAAAGAAATACTCGAAAAAATAGGCGACGAGAAATACACCTTGCAGCGCAGTAAGGGACTCGGCGAAAACCAACCCGATATGATGAACCTTACCACAATGAATCCCGATACCCGCCGCCTTATAAAGATAATGCCGGAGGACGCCGAGTTTACAAGCGAAACGTTTGACTTACTGCTCGGCGACAACCTCGCGGGCAGAAAAGATTATATCGCCGATAACGGATATCTTTATATGGATGAAGTAGATTTAAGTTAAGGAATTAAGGAGTTTACAGATGGCTTCAAGGAAGAGAAAAGAAGAAACCTCAAAACCGAAAAAGCCCGCCGCCGACGCGTATATCGCGGGCGCCGGAACTATTGTCGACAAAAGCGTGACTGATACACTCAAAGCAAACTTTATGCCCTATGCCATGAGTGTTATCGTTTCGCGCGCCATACCGGAAATTGACGGTTTTAAGCCCTCCCACAGAAAACTGCTTTATACAATGTACAATATGAAGCTTTTGGACGGTCCTACCATAAAGTCGGCTAATATCGTGGGAAGAACGATGCAGCTTAACCCCCACGGCGACGCGGCGATATATGAGACCATGGTACGCCTGAGTGAAGGCAACGGCGCGCTCTTACATCCTTTTGTATCTTCAAAGGGCTCTTTCGGTAAGGCGTATTCGCGCGATATGCAGTGCGCCGCCTCGCGTTATACCGAGGCGAAGCTCGCGCCGATAGCCGCCGAACTTTTCGCGGATATCGATAAAGATACCGTTGATTTTGTAGACAACTACGACGCCACCATGAAAGAACCGGTGCTTTTCCCGGTAACTTTCCCGACGGTGCTTGTAAACGCCAATATGGGTATTGCCGCCGGTATGGCGAGTTCGATATGCTCTTTTAACCTAAAAGAGGTTTGCGAGACCACTATCGCCTATATTAAGGATAACGATATAAACGTCGCCGATACGCTTCTCGCTCCCGATTTTTCAATAGGCGGCGAACTGCTTTACAACCGCGAGCAAATGGAAAAGATATATGAAACCGGTCGCGGCAGTTTTAAGGTAAGAGGCACCTACGAATACGATAAAACCAATAACTGTATCGATATAAAATCAATTCCGCCCACCACCACAACCGAGGCTATAATCGAAAAGGTCATCGAGCTTGTAAAGGCAAAAAAGATAACCGAGATAAACGATATAAGAGACGAAACCGACCTTTCGGGTATGAAGATAACGATAGATTTAAAACGCGGTACGGATTACGAAAAGCTTATGAGCAAGCTTTATAAAATGACGCCGCTTATGGATAGCTTCGCCTGTAATTTCAATATTCTTATCGCCAGTACGCCGAGAGTCATGGGCGTTAAGGAAATAATAAGCGAGTGGGTGGCGTTCAGAAGCGAGTGCGTACGCCGCCGAGTATACTTCAAGCTTCAAAAAGCCAAGGACAGACTGCACCTGCTTAAAGGTATGCAGAAAATACTGCTTGATATAGACAAGGCAATAAAAATCGTGCGCGAAACCGAAGAAGAAAAAGAGGTTGTTCCAAACCTTATGATAGGCTTCGGTATTGATGAAATCCAGGCGGAATACGTGGCGGAAATAAAACTTCGCCACTTAAACCGCGAGTATATTCTTAAACGTCTTGAAGATATTGAGGAACTGCAAAACACCATTGAGGAAATGCAGTCGATACTCGATTCTCGCTCAAAAATCAAGCGCATAATCGTAGACGAGCTTACCGAGGTTATCAAGAAATACGGCGTTGAGCGGAAGACGGCGATAGTATCCACCTACGAGGAGGAAACAAAGGAAACCGACGAGCCGCTCGACGATTCGCCCGTTACGCTCTTCTTTACGCGCGACGGCTATTTCAAAAAAATCACGCCGCAGTCGCTTCGTATGAGCGGTGAACAGAAGCTCAAAGAGGGCGATAAAATCGTTCAAACGGTCGAAGCGGCAAACGATTATGACCTTCTGTTCTTCACCAATAAGGAACAGGTCTATAAAAGCCGTGTGTTCGATTTCCCCGACGGTAAGGCGAGCGTGCTCGGCGATTTTGTGGCGGGCAAGCTTGAATACGACGAGGGCGAAAGCTCAATCTATATGATTGCGACAAAAGACTATTCGGGCTTTATACTGTTCGTGTTCGATAACGGAAGGATAGCCAAGGTTCCGCTTTCATCCTATGAAACAAAAACCAACCGCAAAAAGCTCATTAAAGCCTATTGCGGAAAATTTAAGTTACATTCGGTATTCCATTTTGACGCCGACCGTGATATAATACTCAAATCAACAAGCGGCAGAATGCTGATAGTAAATACCGCGTCGATACCCCTTAAAACGTCAAAAGAAAACGGCGGTATCGCGGTAATGACGCAGAAAAAAGGTCAGCGGATATATACCGTCAAGAATTACAGCGCGGGTAAACTTGAAAACGAGCACCGCTATCGCACGAAAAATCTTCCCGCCGCGGGCTCGCTTCCGCCAACCGGCGGCGCGTCACAGACCAAGTTGAATCTGTAAAGCAAAAAAACCGCTCAAAAAGCGTAAAACGCGATTCGGGCGGCTGTCCGCCCGAATTTGCAAACGCCGTCTGGGCTGACAGATTAAGTTTTTGCATTTAATTTCAATTTATACATTTCTCTTTGGAGTTGATAAACAAATGAGCAAAGAACTTGCCAAACAGTATGACCCGAAGGAGGTCGAGGACCGCATATATAAAATGTGGCTCGACGGTAAATACTTTCACGCAAAGCGCGAGGAGGGCAAAGATACATATACCATAGTTATCCCGCCCCCGAACATTACCGGTCAACTTCACATGGGTCACGCGCTCGATAATACATTGCAGGATATCCTCATCCGCTTTAAGCGGATGCAAGGGTATGATACGCTTTGGCTTCCCGGTACCGACCACGCCTCAATAGCGACCGAGGCAAAAATCGTTGAGGCGATGCGTAAAGAGGGAATAACCAAAGAAGATATCGGCAGGGAAGGTTTTCTTGAACGCGCCTGGGACTGGAAAGCCAAATACGGCGGCAGAATTATCGAACAGCTTAAAAAAATGGGTTCCTCCTGCGATTGGGACCGCGAGCGTTTTACAATGGACGAGGGCTGTTCCAAAGCCGTGCGCGAGGTTTTTGTAAATCTCTATAATAAAGGGCTTATTTATCGTGGCGAGCGCATAATAAACTGGTGTCCGCATTGCCTTACCTCGATATCCGACGCCGAGGTCGAATACGAGGACCAGGCGGGACATTTCTGGCATTTGCGCTATCCGTTCAGCGACGGCAGCGGCTATCTTGAACTTGCCACCACCCGTCCCGAAACCTTGCTCGGCGATACCGCCGTCGCGGTAAACCCGAATGATGAAAGATATAAAGACGTTGTGGGCAAAACCCTTATTCTGCCTATCGTTCACCGCGAGATACCTGTCGTCGCCGACGATTACGTTGAAATCGATTTCGGTACCGGCGTGGTTAAAATCACCCCGGCGCACGACCCGAACGACTTTGAAGTGGGTCTTCGCCATAATCTGCCGGTTATTAACGTCCTTACCGATGACGCGAAGATAACCGCCGATTACCCGAAATATGCCGGTATGGACAGGTACGAGGCGAGAAAAGCGATAGTCGCCGACCTTGAAGCCGAAGGCGCCCTCGTTAAAACCGAGGATTATAATCATAACGTCGGCACCTGCTACCGTTGCGGTACAACGGTCGAGCCGCGCGTTTCAAAACAGTGGTTCGTTAAAATGAAGCCGCTAGCCTCGCCCGCTATCGACGCGGTCAAAAACGGCGAAACAAAGTTTGTACCCTCGCGTTTTGAAAAGGTTTATTTCCATTGGCTTGAAAATATCCGCGACTGGTGCATTTCGCGCCAACTCTGGTGGGGACACAGAATACCCGCGTGGTACTGCGACGACTGCGGCGAAATAACCGTGAGTAAAGATGAAGTAAAGCGCTGTGAGCATTGCGGCAGTGAGCATATTCATCAGGACCCCGATACCCTCGACACCTGGTTCTCGTCAGCCCTTTGGCCGTTTTCGACCCTCGGCTGGCCCGACGATACCGCCGACCTTAAACATTATTATCCGACCAATACGCTGGTTACCGGCTACGATATAATACCTTTCTGGGTAATGCGTATGATGTTCTCGGGAATCGAGCATACAGGCGAAGTTCCGTTTGATACGGTGCTTATCCACGGTCTTGTCCGCGACCCGCTCGGCAGAAAAATGTCAAAATCGCTCGGCAACGGCGTTGACCCGCTCGAGGTAATAGATACCTACGGCGCGGACGCGCTCCGCTTTTCGCTGGCGACCGGCAACAGCCCCGGAAACGATATGCGTTATATCCCCGAGCGCGTTGAGGCAAGCCGTAATTTCGCCAATAAAATCTGGAACGCCGCGAGATTTATACTTATGAATCTCGAAAGCGACAGAGCATATAATTTTGAGCTTTCGGACCTCGCACTCGAAGATAAATGGATAATCTCGAAGTATAATACTCTTGTAAAAGAAGTTACCGATAATCTCGAAAAATTCGAGCTCGGTATGGCGGTGCAAAAGCTTTATGACTTTATATGGGACGTTTTCTGCGACTGGTATATCGAAATAACGAAACCGCGCTTAAACGGCGAGGATAAAAAAGCGGCGAATACCGCGCGCGCGGTACTATTGTTCGTGTTCGGCGGAACGCTTAAACTGCTTCATCCGTTTATGCCGTTCATAACCGAGGAAATATGGCAGAGCATACCGAAAGACGGGGATACGGGCGTTATAATGACAAGCGCGTTTCCGAAGTTTGATAAAGCTCTCGACTTTGCGGATGAGGAAACCGAGTTCGAGCGCATTATGCAGGTAATAAAGGCGATAAGAAACCGCCGGGCGGAAATGAACGTTCCACCCTCAAAGAAGGCGCAGGTATTCATTAAAACCGATTACCCCGAAACCTTCAAGGCGGGTGCGGCGTATATCTGCCGCCTGGCGTACGCGTCGGATAGCACGGTCGTCCCCGCTTATGAGGACGATACCGCCGTTTGCGTCGTTACCGATTCGGCGACCGCGTATATGCCGATGAGCGAGCTTATCGACGTCGCCGCGGAGCTTGAACGCTTAAATAAAGAACTCGAAAAGGCCAACGCCGATAAAGCGTTCTTTGAGAATAAACTTAACAACCAGGGCTTTATCTCAAAGGCGCCGCAGGCGGTTATCGATAAGCAGAAAGAGGGACTTGAAAAGGTGCTTCAAAGAATCGCTCTTATAAACAGCAGTATCGAGCGGCTGAAATGATTCGGATATAAGATAAAAAGGTGCGGCGGGTTCCCGGCGCACCTTTTATTCTACTTATTCTACGCATAAAAACGGGCGGATGGTATCCGCCCCTACACGCGCAAATCAAATTGGTGTTTCGTAGGGAACGGCTTGTGTGCCGTTCCGGAAATATCCGTGTACCGTTTATGCGGAACAACACATAGGTTGTTCCCTATACATGCGGTCAATATTGATTTCGCGGTGTCCGCATAAAACAATCCGGGCGGACGTCCCCGGCTGCCCGCTTGCGCCGGACGGCGCATATCGAATACGCGAAGCGTATATATCGAACGGCGAAAGCCGTATATCGATATTTTTATATCCGCGCAAAGCGCTTCTTGTATCTGATATCTGCTGTCTGCCGCCTGACACCTGAAATAAGCCGGCAGGAAACCTGCCGGCTTATTTTTTGCGGGGTGTTTCATTTTAACAGTCTGTTTTTCTCCCCGCTATATCAAACGGTCAATAAGCAAATAAATGCGCGTTTCGCATTGCGCTTTAATTGACCTGACAGTATTATTCTCAAACCAAACCGTATAACACCTGTAAAATAATGGAAACGACAAAATAATGGTTCTTTTTTACCTTAACGTCGACAGTTTTTTTATAAACGTACATGTATACTTTTATATATGTACGTTATTTTTTTCGGAGGTCAAAAAAATGGCAGTTGGAATCACGGTAAAAGGAGAGGTCTTGACGGCGTGCCTTTCGGGCGAAATAGACCACCACAGCGCCGCCGGTATGCGAGAGAAAATCGATGAGGCGATAGACTGTAACGTGCCGTCTATACTGGTGCTTGATTTCGGCGGCGTCAGCTTTATGGACAGCTCCGGAATAGGTCTAATCATGGGCAGATACCGGAATCTTCAAAAAATCGGCGCGAAAATGCACATAACCGGCGCTTCGCCGCAAATCTCCAAGGTTTTGCGGCTCGCCGGAATGAACCGCCTTGCAACACTCGACTGAAAGGAAGTTGTAAAAATGCAGATAATCAACAAGTTTAATATGAACCTCCTTGCGCGCTCGGCTAACGAGGGCTTTGCGAGGTCGTGTATATCGGCGTTTGCCGCTCAGCTCGACCCGACGCTTGAAGAGCTGAACGATATCAAAACCGCGGTGTCAGAGGCGGTTACCAACTGTATAGTCCACGCCTACCGCGAAAA
>JAFZIW010000128.1 GCA_017554125.1 Clostridia bacterium
CTGAAATCACAACCGCCGAGAAATACGGTGCAGGACACGCAGCCGGGAAAATCAAGCAGGGTCATTTTTTGAATTCCGTGTAATTTCATAATTCCTCCTACACCGCCGAAAGCACGTGTAAATTCCTGACGTTTGAATCAAGAATAGTATCGTTGACCGAATAAGCGTGCTTTTCGAGGTCGCCGCAAACGGCTTTGGTTAATTTCTGATTTTGTAACTCGTCGATAACGTCGGCGGCGACGCCTTCAATAGCGTAATACTTTTCTTTTGCAAGGTCGGGCGAATTATCCGTAGTAATAAGATACTCCATTATCTCCGCCTCTATAGAAAGCTTAGGGAGTGCGCGAAGCGCCTTAAAACACCATTTATAATACGGCTCGTATACGCCGTTGAGCAAAAATATCACCGAAGCGGCATGCTTTACAAATTCAAATACCGCGAGTTGAGCCGCCGCGAGCTCACCGCGGTCAACCGACCTTTTATAATTATACTGACCGGACTGCGCCATAAGCAGTAAATTGCCGGCAAGTTTTTTAAGCCGTATATCGTCCGGGAAATAGGCGAGTTTTTCGCGTATTTTGGTTACTTCTCCGAAATTATCAAAAAAGATTTTGCCGTTGGTCGCCTCGGCGAGCGACTGTTCTGGCAAAGTCAGCCATTCGCTTACGGTAAGGTTCCCGTCGGTACAGCCGACCTTTTCATTGAAGAAGTCGCCGGTTCTTATAACTCCGCGGCGCGCACCGCCGACAGGGGAGAGCATACCGCGTTTTACGCCGCCGAACTCTTTGGGCAACTTCGCGTATGCGCGCTCAAGTAAAAACTCGGTGCGGCGGTCGATTATATCTTCGCCGGGAAGAAAAATGCAGAACCCCGCTTCAAAATCATGGTCGGTCGAAATCTCATCGTCAAATCCGAAGCATTCCGAGCCGCTTCCCGCAATTCCGCAGGCGAGTTTATCCGTAATGTCGGAAAACTCGTTTTCAAGCATCGGTTTCCCGTATAGGTTAAAAAAGCTTTCGGCAAGTTCAATCCCTTTCATATATTTCCTTCGCTTTCCGGTTTAGTTCTTCCGCCGCGGCAAAATAGCCGTAGAAAGAGAATGACGGCGCGCATTTTTCGCAGACAAAAGCATAGTATCCGTCTTTCGGGACGCTTTCGGTATTAAGCAGGTCGTACGCTTTATCCAAAAGGTCGAAAACTTTGCTTTCCGCCGATTCGGCGCCTAAACTCGCGTTGTAGGTATCAGCCATGTTAAGATAAGTTATCGCCTGTTCAAGTTCGCCGTTTTTGACCTTTTTCATACAGTCGAGCGCTTTGCCGAAATATTCAAGCGCTTCGTCATATCGGCAAAGAGAGGAAAGCGTCAGCGCCATATTGTTATAAAGCCCGCCGAGAAGGTCGGGCTCCGGTTGCGGCATCTGCTCAAAAGCGGACAGCGCTTTTGAAAAAATCTCTATTGATTTTTCGTTATCGCCGAAAGCGTTATACGCCGTTGCGATATTTATATAGGTGACGCCGGCGCTTCTGTCACCGGAAAAGCCCAACTCGTCAAGCAGTTTAAGAGCGATTCCGGCGTTTTCGTAAGCGCCTTCCTTGTTGCCGGTTTTTCTGAAATGACCGATAAGCTCGTTTCTTATCATCAGCTCGCCCCGTTTATCATGCCCGAGCAAAGCCTCGTCGAGCCAGTAAAGCAGGTGGCGTTGCGCACCGTCATAATCGCCCCTGCTCATATAGTCGTTCATCTTATCGATTATGCGGCCTTGCGGCACGCTTTTTACCTCGGGCGTTACGCCGTACGGCTCGTCGCAAAGAAGACAGCGCGGTTCGGCGTAATCTTCGGGTTTTAAGTATCCGTCATCCATATCACGGCATCTCCGTTTTGTAATATATTGTATCTGAAAATTTGATAAACACAATAAATTGTATTTTGAGCACATTTATGATACCGCAAAGGAAAGTCGGTGTCAATGGATATTTTTGTTCTTTCGCTTAAAAAAGTATACAAAAAAACCGGGGTATTTTTGTTACCCCGGTTGAGAGTGTCGAAAAAGTCGACACTCTCCCGGACGGAAATTCCGCTCGCCGAAAACCAAAACGGGTTTTCGGACTGCGCTCCACTCCCGCCGGTACCACCCACGCCCCTTGAAAATCGCCTTAATTAAGGCAATTTTCGCTTGCAAGGTGTTTTTCCGCCGCACGTGTCGCCGGAAAAACAAAATGCGGCTTATCGCCGCATAAAGATTTCAAAATCAATTTTTTACAGACTAAACCGGGGTATTTTTGTTACCCCGGTTTTGTGATGGTTAGTATTAAGCCATAAACGCGTCGTGTACCGCCTGAATTGCCTTATCACTCAGATTTTCGTCAATCAGTACGGATATTTTTATTTCGCTCGTATCAATCATTTTAATATTGACGTCGGCGTCGTAAAGGGCTTCAAACATCTTGGCGGCGACGCCGGGATGACTTTCCATGCCCGCGCCGACTACCGATAACTTTGACGTACTGACATCTTTTGTGATTTTTGAATAATCAAATATCGATTTGAGCGATTCTATCGATTCTATTGCGAGATCGGCGTTACCGCGGGAAACGGTGAAGGTGATATCCTTCGTTCCGTCGCGTCCTACCGACTGCAATATCATATCCACGTTTATATTGTACTGGGCAAGCTTGTTAAACAGCTTGAACGCGACGCCTGGAAGGTCTTTAAGACCTATTACCGAAATTGTCGCCACGTCCTTATCGCATGTAACTCCTCTTATCAGCATTTTTTCCATTTTCGTATTCTCCCTTACTATTGTTCCTTCTTTTTTCTCAAGACTTGATAAAACTTCAAGTTCAACGTTGTATTTCTTCGCCAACTCAACCGAGCGGTTATTTAAGACCTGGGCGCCGAGTGTTGCGAGTTCAAGCATTTCGTCATAGGTTATTTCCTGCATTTTCATCGCGCCGGTTACTTTTCGCGGGTCGGCGGTATATACGCCGTCAACGTCGGTGTAAATCTGACAGCGTTTTGCGTGCATCGCCGCGGCGATGGCGACGGCGCTCGTATCCGAGCCGCCGCGTCCGAGCGTGGTCAAATCGTCGTATTTGTTAATGCCCTGAAAACCGGCGACAATTATGATTTTTTTCTTTGCAATTTCGGTTTTCAGGCGTTCTGTTTTTATGCTTTTGATTCTGGCAATACCGTGATTTGAATCGGTGTTGAAGCCCGCCTGCCAGCCGAGCAGGGAAATAACCGGGCAACCGAGCTTTTCAATGGCGATGGCGAGAAGCGCCGAGGATATTTGCTCGCCCGCGGTGAGCAGAACGTCCATTTCGCGTTTTGAAATATTGCCGTCGTTTATTTCCTTTGCCTTTTCTATAAGATCATCCGTGGTATCGCCCTGGGCGGATACTACGGCTATCACGTCGTTACCTTTCCTGTAATCGTCGACGATTATCTGTGCAACATTGAAAATTCTTTCATTGTTCGCAACTGATGAACCGCCGAACTTTTTAACTATAAGTGACATTGAATTTTGCCTCCTGTCAGAATAGTGTATTCATTGTCTTAATACTGTCACATTTCAACGTTTCGAGTTTCGCTTTTAATTCGTTTTCATATATTTCGTCGGTAATAAAGGCAATTTCGCCCGCAAATTCATTTTTAATATTCCATGTATTCTCCGGGAACGCCTTTCCGAAATCCGTTAACAGCCTTTCAAAGTCATGCGATTTTATGAGTACGTAAAACCGTTTTCTTAAACCGTCGTCGGTTACGTAATCTTTTTCGCCTTCCTGCCAGTCAAAGTATTTTCTGGCGTGTAAATGCTTCGCGCAGTCAATGGTGTCCGCCACGACGGCGCTCGCCGTCGGCATTTTGCCGGCGCCTTTGCCGTAGAACATAACGTCGCCGGTCGCGTCGCCGCGCACTACTATCGCGTTGAATACGCCGTCAACGTTTGAAAGAATATTGTCGTGGCTGACAAGCCTGGGGCAAACGTCGGCGGAAATTTTTCCGTTCGGCAGTTTTTTTGCCATGGCGATAAGCTTTATGGCGCAGTTGAATTTTTCCGCGTAAGCGACGTCATCGAGCGTTACGTTGCTGATACCTTCGGTCTTTACCTGGTCAGGATACACGTGTTTACCGAATGCGAGGGAAGCGAGTATACAGATTTTTCTGCAAGCGTCGTGACCCTCAATATCCGCGGTCGGGTCTTTTTCCGCAAACCCTTTTTCTTTTGCAAGGGATAAAGCGGTATCAAAATCCATACTGTCCACTATCATTTTATTTAAGATGTAATTTGTTGTTCCGTTGAGTATACCGGTCACGCGGTTTATATCGTTCGCGGCGAGGCACTGCGCCATAGGGCGAAGTATCGGTATTCCGCCGCCGACGCTCGCTTCGAACAGGAAGTTTACGTTGTTTTTCGCTGCGATGCTTAAAAGCTCCGCGCCTTTCGCCGCCACAAGCTCCTTGTTTGAGGTGACAACGCTTTTCCCCGCGAGAAGACAGCGCTTTACGAAATCGTAGGCGGGGTTTAATCCGCCCATAACCTCGGCGACGATTTTAACGTCCCGGTCGTTTACTATCTTTTCAAAATCTTTTGTAAATTTTTCCGCATAGGTAAGATGACTGAAATCGCGCAATTCCAGTATATACTTGACTTCTAAATCGTCATGCGCTTTTTCTGATACGTGCCGTTTGCGGTTAATCAGTATTTCTGCCACGCCGGAGCCAACCGTTCCGTGACCTAATATCGCAGTATAAATCATTAAAAATCCTGCCTTTACACTTCTTTTATCGAAATAATGCCGTCAACCGATTTAAGCCGGCTTAAAAGTTCGGAAACGGTAATCTTTGTGTTATCGGTGCGTACGGTAATGGTGACCGCCGCCGTGCCGTTGACCGGTTTACTCTGATTTACGGTTATAATGTTTGCACCGTATTCCGAGAGCACCGCGGTCATGGCGGAAAAGACGCCCGAGCGGTCGGAGAGTATCGCGTTCATGGTAAGCTCGTGCCTGTCGGTGGTTTCATATCTGAATACGTTGTCTTTATATTTGTAAAACGCGCTTCTCGATATTCCCGCGGCTTTAACCGCCTTGGATACGTTAGGCGCTTTGCCGGAGGCTAATATTTCTTTGGCATCTATTACGCCTTTGAATACTTCCGGTAACACTTTAGAGTTAACAAGCATATAAAAGTCTTTTGCCATAGTTGTCCTCCTCTCAAAAACGCTGTCCACAATTATATTACACTTTCAGAAAAAAATCAACCTATTTTTTCAAAAAAACGGAAATATTATTTAATAGGTGATAATATGACGCTTGAACGCAAAAAAGATTTTCTGATAAATATTCTGTTTGCCGCGACGGTAATCGGCATTACCGTCGTTGTGGCAAAGTTTATGTTTGCGTATCTGCTGCCGTTTGTGATAGGCGTTTGCGTCGCTTTCGCGGTGCAAAGACCGTCCGCCGCGGTATCGCGGAAATTTCATATAAAAAAACAGGCGTGCGCCGTGTTTTTCACCGTCGCCGTCTGCCTTTTGTTTTTTGTAATTTGCGCATTGCTTATCTGGGCGCTCGGCAGTAAGCTTATAGACCTGCTGACCCGTCTGCCGGGCTATTTTTCCGGGTTTGAAAAATCAATAGACGCCTTTAGAGAAAGTATGGCGAATAATATGCGCGCGCTTGATTCCGAGCAAAGAGAGGCGGTGTACGGCGCTTTTTCGAGAACGGCGGGCGCGTTTGTATCATCGGTTACGGGGATTCTATCCTCGTTTGCCACAGGACTTATCAAAGGTCTGCCGGCGTTTCTTGTCAGCAGCGTGGTTACCGTGGTCGCAAGCTGTTACATCGCAAAGGATTTTGATAAACTGAAAAAATTTGCGTTCGGTATGATGTCAAAAAATCTCTCAAAAAGAATAAGCGAGATAAAAAGCATTTTTACCGAAAACGCTTCAAAGTTCTTGAAAGGGTATTTGATTATTGCTCTTATTACCTTTGCCGAACTGACTGTGGCTTTACTGATCCTTAACGTTAAAAACCCGGTTGTAAAGGCGCTTGCTGTCGCCGTTGTCGATTTTTTGCCGGTGCTCGGCGTCGGTACCGTGCTCATTCCCTGGGCGGCGTTGGAACTATTGGGGTGTAACTGGTTTCTCGGTATGGGGCTTACAGTCACATATATAATAATAACGCTCGTCCATAATTTTATCGAGCCGAAAATAATCGGTGAACAAATAGGCATTAACCCCGTATTTACATTGATTTCAATGTTTGTGGGGCTGAAAATCGCCGGTCTTGCCGGTATGATACTTACGCCGCTGTCGCTCACCGTCGTCTTCGGATATTTCAGAAAAACCGTGCTTTCCGATAAAGAAAGGTAGAATTTCGATTCCCTTGACGCATTAAAACGGCTTTTAAGTCATAGAATAAGAACAGGAGGAATAATTATGATATTCAGGTTTGATTTGAAACGGCTTGTCATAAGCCTTATAATTCCGCTTGCGGTCGGCGGTCTTTCCGCGTTTGTCACAAGAGGGGATATGGACGTATACAAAACGGTCGAGCGTCCGCCTTTGTCGCCGCCGTCGGTCGTGTTTCCGATAGTGTGGACGGTCCTTTATATCCTTATGGGCATATCGCTGTATCTTATATGGAACAGCGGCGATATTTACGTTGATAAGAAAAACGCTTATATATTTTTCGGGATTCAGCTTTTTCTCAATTTTATCTGGTCGCCGGTGTTCTTTACGGCGCGGCAGTATTTGCCGGCGTTTTTAATACTTGTCGCGCTTTGGTTATGCGTACTTGCAATGATAATTAACTTTGCTAAAATATCGCGCCCCGCGGCACTTTGGCAAATACCTTATCTGATATGGCTGACAATAGCCGGATATCTTAATATCGGAATATATCTGTTGAACAGATAAGCGCAGCACAAAAAAAGCCCGCCTCAAGAGGCGGGCTTGTGTTTTGCACGGGAAATATTATTATTCTTCTTTTTCGGGTTCTTCCGGTATTTCAGACGTGCAGTTCGGGCAACGGGTGGCGTCTATCGCTATTTCGCTCTTGCAGAAAGGACAGGTCTTTGTGGTC
>JAFZIW010000129.1 GCA_017554125.1 Clostridia bacterium
ACGCCGCCGGTGAAATTGAAAAACTATGAGAATGCGCAGAAAAAAACACCTGGAAGAGCGGCTTTCGGGTGTTTCGGATATATTGCTTGTTACCGAACATGAGGACAGAAACTATAATACCGCCATTTTGGAAAAAGAATATATCAATATAAACGAGTGGTTCGGCGTAAGCGCCCCGGTTTACCTTGAAATCGGTTGCGGCAAGGGCAAATTCGCCGTGGAGTATGCGCGAAGACATCCGGATATAAACGTTATCGCTGTCGAAAAAGACGCTAACGTTATCGTATCCGCCTGCGAGCTTTGCCTTTCGGAAAAAATAGCTAATCTACGCTTTATCAAATGCTCCGCTGAATATATCGAAAAATATATAAGGCCGCAAAGCGTTTCGGGTATTTTTCTTAATTTTTCCTGCCCGTTTCCGAAGAATAAATACGCTTCTCATCGACTTACGTCGCCGCGTTTTCTCGAAATATATAAAAATATTCTCGCTCCCGGCGCAAAGATTGAGCAAAAAACGGATAATATGCACTTCTTTGAGTTTTCGCTCGAACAGTTTTCCGGCGCCGGGTTCAAGCTTAAAAATATAAGTCTCGATTTACATAACAGCGATTTTGAGGACAATATAGTAACAGAGTACGAAAACCGGTTTATTGCCGAGGGGCTTCCTATATATCGGCTTGAAGCGTATTTATAAAATTTGCAAATAAAAGCGACCACCGCATGAAAAGATTTACGGTGGTCGTATTTTTGCCCCTAATCGAAGGCGAGGGCATTATAGGCTTTTAGTTTAGTCCCATTACTTCAAGCGGCGAAGCGGGTACGGAGTCCTGATACAACTCTATATGAATATGCGGCTGGTCATTGGCTTCACACGGTACTGTCCCCGAAGTTCCGAGAACGTCTCCGCAGTTTACGCTGTCGCCCTGCTTTACGTTGATGCTTTCAAAACCGCAGTATTTTATCGTGATGTCGCCGCCGTGGTCAACGGTCACGGTTCTGCCGAGCGTCGGGCTTTCTTCAATGGCGATAACTGTGCCGTTCGCGGCGCACTTTACGTCGGTTTTAGTATTGCAGAGTATATCGATTCCGGTGTGCATTCTCATATCGCCGTAGGTCGCGGAATACTGTAAAGACGTATCGCTGAAATTTTTGGAAATATTACCTTTTACCGGTAATATAAAAGTTCTCGCGACTTCCTCACTTTCCTGCGGTTCGCTTTCCTCGTAGGGGACGGTGCTTTCGTTTTTGTCAACGCTTTCGCTCGGAGTGGGAACGTCAATTTCCGGTTCGTCTACACTGCTATTATATGAATCGTCCCGCGATGAGTATGCCTTGCCGTCGTCTGAATTTTCGCTTTTGTCAGTCTTCCCGGATTTAATGCCCGATAAGGCAAAATAGGTTATCGCGCCTACCGCCAGCAGACATAAGGCGATTATCATAACAAAACTTGTTTTACTCATTTCTCTGTCGTGTTTTCCTTCTTCGTAGTCCATTTTTAACACCTTCCTTTTTGCTTTTTTGCGCGGCGGCCAATTCGCCGCACTACCTATATTTTTTTCAAACGGCTTCACACATATTCTTGGAAAAAGTTAAAAATATATTCACAAAAATTCAAAAAAACGCTAAAAATTTTGTTTTATTATAAGTATGTAGCAAAGAATGCCGCACATCTTTGTTACCCGCGATTCATTTTCGCGGCTCTCCTCAAACCCCTTAAATACGAAAAAGGACTGTGTTTTTTACACAGTCCCTTTTCGTTTTATGATAAGGTGCCACTTGCGCCGGATATAATGTGCGGCGGGGAAACCCGCCGCATTATTATATTTCGGGCGATTATTTAATCGCCATTACACAATACCAATATAATTTGCGTTTGTATTGATTTTTATTCGCCGATATGGTAGTATTGAAGCGGTGATGGTATGAATATACTTCTTATACGGCACGGTGACCCCGATTACGTAAACGATACTTTAACTAAAAAGGGCAGGCAGGAAGCGATTGCTCTTGCAAAATTCTTAAAAGATATTCCGGTAAAAAAGTATTACTGTTCGCCGATGGGCAGGGCACGCGACACCGCGGCGCCTACGCTTAACGTTCTTGACCGGCGCGCGCAGATACTTGACTGGTTGCATGAATTTCCCGATTGCGTTATCGACCCGAAAAGCGGCGCAAAACACGTGCCGTGGGATTTTTTGCCGAATGAATGGACCAAAATACCCGAGTTTTACGATAAGGACAAGTGGTACGAAACCGATATTATGAAAACCGGAAACGCACACGAGGTCTACGATTATATTTGTACTCAACTTGACAATTTCCTGGCGTCTTACGGATATGTACGCGACGGCGCCTGCTATCGGGCGGTGATACCGAATCACGATACGGTTGTTTTTGTTTGCCATTTCGGCGTAATGTGCGCGATTCTTTCGCATTTGCTTGGCATATCGCCGGTGCTTTTATGGCAGGGAATGATTTGTCCGCCGACCGGCATTACCCGCGTTTCGACCGAGGAAAGGGAAGAAGGAATAGCTTATTTCAGGTGCAACCGTTTCGGCGACGTCAGCCACTTGTATCTTGACGGTCAGCGTCCGTCCCGCG
>JAFZIW010000130.1 GCA_017554125.1 Clostridia bacterium
ATGCTGATAAGCAAAGCGGAAAACAGTGGTTACGGTGAAGATTCCGTCGCACTGTCACTGCTTGAAGCGATTATACGTATCAGCCGCCTCAACGTTGAAGCTCCTCATTTTTTCAATGACAGTTCCGCCAGAGTTTACGGAAAAATAATAAAACTTATGGATGACAGTTCGGTCAGGACAATCCCGACTATTCCCGAAATGGCGCGCATCTGCAACGTAAGCGCGGCCACCTTAAAAAGAGCCTTCAAAAAGCATACCGGTAAAAGTATCAAAAGGTATTATAACGATTTAAGAATTCAATACGCCAAAGATATGCTGCTTGAAGGGAAAAACGCCAGTCAGGTTGCGGAAAATTTACAGTTTTCCTCAATTTCGTATTTTTCACAGTTTTTTAAGAAAAATACAGGGCTTACCGTCAGGGAATTTTTATCACATTATAAATAGTTTCTTTCAGGCATTCTTTCAGTGATATCTGTTCCGTTCGGTCACGGGTGATATGCCCCGCGGGTACGGGAAATAAATTTCATATACAAAGTCACAGTTGAAAAAATTAAACCGATATGCTATAATAAGTACGGCAAATTTTACCAACCGGTCACCATAAATAAATCAGGAGGACAGAGTTATGAACAGTTTATTCAAAAAAGGTCTTGCCGAATGTCTCGGCACGTTTACCCTCGTCTTCGCCGCGTGCGGCGTTGCGGGCGCTACCGGCGGCAGCATTGTACCGACCGCCCTCGCCTTCGGTCTTACTATCGTGGCTATGGCGTATTCTATCGGCAGAGTCAGCGGTTGCCACATAAACCCCGCGGTTTCGCTTGGCTGTTTACTGACTAAACGCATGACCGTAAAAGAGTTCTTCGTTTACGTTATAAGTCAGCTTATCGGCGGTACTCTCGGCGCACTGCTCGTTTTCGGCGTTATCAAGTACACATATATCACTATCGGCGGAAGACCGTGCGGGAATGCCTGCAATTACGTTGTAGGCTACGGTGAAAACGAAGTTGTATCGTTAGGCGCTGTTCTCGGTGCGCTTATCGTTGAGGCTGTGCTTACCTGCATCTTTGTTTATACCATACTTAACGTAACCGACGAAAAAGCCGGAACAAGCAAAAAAGCGGGCATCGTTATCGGTCTTACGCTTACGCTCGTTCATCTTATCGGTATTCCGCTTACCGGAACCTCGGTAAACCCGGCGCGCAGTATTGCGACCGTCGTTTCCGACATTGTTTACAACGGCAAAACCGAAGCCCTCTCACAGCTTTGGATATTCATAGTCGCTCCCCTTATAGGCGCGGCGGTAGCGGTATTCTTTTACAAGATTCTCAATACCGAAAAAGAATAATAATTCACTCAAAAGTCTATAAACTCCAAGGAACCGCTTAGGCGGTTCCTTTTTACTTGTTTTTTATGCGGTTTATGCTAAAAATGTATTGACAACCGCCATATCAGGTGTTAAAATACTTTCATCGATAGAGGCGCGTGGTATCAAGAGTAGCGGTGCATAAAAAGGTCTGCCGAAGACCGCACGGTGAAAGGGATATACGCCGAAGAGGTGGGTCGGCAACCCACGCTCTGGTACACGGAAATAATATTCCGGATACTGTCGCAGAAATGCGGAGTGCTATCAAGTTTGTGATGGTTACTTTATCGGTAGCCGTCTTTTTTATTATGACGGCGAAATAAAGTTATAAAGGTGATGTAAATGAAGAAAACGGTTTTTGAAGGCGCGGCGACCGCTATTATTACGCCTATGTTCAGCGACGGCAGCATAGATTTTGACAGTTTCGGCGCGCTTATCGAATTTCAAATCGCGGCGGGAATCGACGCAATAGTCGCCGCCGGAACAACCGGCGAAGGCTCTACCCTATCCGATGATGAGCATAAAAAGGTGATAGAGTATTGCGTTAAAAAAGCGGCGCATCGCGTACCAGTCATAGCCGGCACCGGCTCAAACGATACCGCTTACGCCATAGAACTGACACAGGCGGCGGAGGAGCTCGGCGCGGACGCAATGCTGCTTGTAACGCCATACTACAACAAGGCGACCCAGGCTGGACTTATCAAGTCTTTCGCCGCGGTTGCGGACAAAACAAGCAAACCCTGCATACTCTATAATGTACCGTCGAGAACCGGTTGCAATATTCTTCCGGCTACCGCAGCGGAGCTTTCAAAGCATCCGAATATAGTCGGTATCAAAGAAGCGTCGGGCAATATCTCGCAAATAGCGGAAACCGCCAGCCTTTGCGGCGAAGATTTCGCTTTGTATTCGGGCAACGACGACCAGATAGTACCGGTTATGTCGCTCGGTGGAAAGGGCGTTATTTCGGTGCTTTCAAACCTTCTGCCCGCCGAGACCTCCGAAATGTGCAAATTATGCCTTTCAGGCGACTTTAAGTCGGCGGCAAAAATTCAGCTTCGTTATCTGCCGCTTATTTCCGCGCTTTTCAGCGAGGTTAATCCCATACCGGTCAAAGCGGCTATGGCGGCAATGGGCTACGGCTCCGATTTCCCCCGTTTACCGCTTACGGTGTTATCGGACAAAAACAGAAACCTACTTTTAAGCGAAATGAAAAACTGCGGAATAAATATCGGAGGGTGATTATATGAAAATCGGAATCTACGGTTACGGAAACTTGGGTCGCGGCGTTGAATACTGTGCCGCTCAGAACAGCGACGCCGAGGTTGTCGGCGTTTTTACGCGGCGCGACCCGGCAAGCGTGCAAACCGCGCTCGGTTCAAAGGTATACAGCGCGCAGGACGCGGTAAAATTCAAAAACGAAATCGACGTTATGATAATATGCGGCGGCAGTGCTACCGACCTGCCGAAGCTGACTCCAATGCTTGCGAAAGATTTTTCGGTCGTTGACAGTTTCGATACCCACCCGAGAATCCCCGAACATTTCGCGGCGGTCAACGCGGCGGCAAAAGCCGCCGGTACGCTGGCGCTTATCTCCGCCGGTTGGGACCCGGGTATGTTCTCGCTCAACAGAATTTACAGCGAAAGCATACTGCCTTTCGGCGAAACCCACACGTTTTGGGGAAAAGGCGTAAGCCAGGGACATTCCGACGCGGTGCGGCGCATCGAAGGCGTAATTGACGCCCGCCAATACACCATACCGAAAGAGGAAGCGCTAAACGCCGTACGCTCGGGTAAAGCGGTAAACCTCACGACAAGAGATAAGCACCTTAGAGAGTGCTTCGTTGTGGCAAAAGCCGGCGCCGACCTTAAAGCAATAGAAACCGCCATTAAAACCATGCCCGATTATTTCGCCGATTACGACACAGTCGTTCATTTCATAACCGCGGAAGAGATGAAAGCGAATCATTCCGAACTTCCGCACGGCGGCTTTGTAATCAGAAGCGGCAAGAGCGGCGAAAACAACAAACACAGCCATACCATTGAATACAGTCTGACTCTCGATTCAAACCCGGAATTTACCGCCGGCGTACTCATCGCGGCGGCAAGAGCGGTATACAAAAAGCACGCTCGCGGCGAATCGGGATGTATAACACTTTTTGACGTCTCCCCCGCCGACCTGTCGGCAAAATCGGGCGAAGACCTCAGAAAAGCGCTTTTATAAGTTAGGAAGAAACAAATGTTAAAAGACAGAAAATTCATCTGCGAAAACGTATCGGTAAACGGTGAAGGACACCTTTGTTTCAGCGGCGTCGACGTGACAACGCTTGCAAAGCGGTACGGCACTCCGCTCTACATAATGGACGAGAGCAGAATAAGGGACCGTTGCCGGATATACAGAGAAACGCTTAAAAAAACGTTCGACGGGCAAGCCTTTGCGGCTTATGCCTCTAAAGCGGCGTCTTTCAAAGAGCTTTACAGAATTATGGCAAGCGAGAATATGTATATCGACGTTGTTTCAAGCGGCGAGATATATACCGCCGCCGCGGCGGGTTTTCCGATGCGAAACGCATTCTTTCACTCAAACAACAAAACCGACGAAGACGTCAGATTCGCCATTGAGAACGGCGTAGGTTATTTTGTTGCCGACAACGCTGAAGAACTTAAAGCAATAGAGCGCGAAGCGGAAAAAGCCGGTATCGTTCAGAACGTACTTTTGCGAATCACCCCGGGAATTGACCCGCATACCTTTGCGGCGGTCACTACCGGCAAAGTTGATTCAAAATTCGGTTCCGCCATACAGACCGGTCAGGCAAAAGAGATCACCGAACTTGCTTTAACAAAGAAACATATCACTCTTTCAGGGTATCATTGTCACGTCGGCTCGCAGGTTTTCAGCGTTGACGTGTATACGAAAACCGCTGAAATAATGCTGAACTTTATCGCAAATATAAAGTCCTCTCTCGGCTTTTCCGCCCAAATACTGAATCTTGGCGGCGGTTTCGGCGTAAGGTATCTGCCGACCGACCCGGAAGTGGATATCGAAAAGAATATAATAATCTTATCCGAAAAGATAAAAACGTCCTGCGCCGCGCTCGGTCTTAAAGTACCGACAATTATTCTCGAACCCGGCAGAAGCATCGTCGCCGACGCCGGAATGACGGTCTATACAGTCGGCACGGTTAAAAAAATACCCGATTTTGTTAATTACGTATCGGTCGACGGCGGTATGACGGATAACGTGAGATACGCTATGTATAAAGCAAATTATACCCTGCTTACGGCGAATAAAATGAACGAAGCCCTCACAATGAAAGCAAATATTGCCGGGCGTTGCTGTGAAAGCGGCGACGTTATACAAGAGCACGTTCCGGTACCGGCAAGTATTAAACGCGGCGATATTATCGCCTGCCTTACGACCGGCGCGTATAACTATTCTATGGCTTCAAACTACAACCGCCTGCCGCGCCCGCCGATAGTAATGATAAATAACGGCGAAAGCCGCATAGCGGTAAACCGCGAAACGTTCAGCGACATTTGCGCATTGGACGTATAGTACCGATTGTATTTTAACGGCAGACCTTTATAGGTCTGCCGTCGGTTTTGTAAATATTTTACGCGCCCCGATTTGCCGGAGCGCGTTTGCTGTTTGTATGGTCTTTATCTATATACCCTTACGCCGAAAGATTTTCCGCACTTCGGGCAGACCGTGGTATGCTTGCCTTTTTTACGCGGCAATCGCAAAACAGCCCGGCAATACGGGCATTTTTTGTAAATATGCGTAAAGTCCGCTTTTCTCTGACGGCGCAGGTTTATTCTGTTTTTTGCTTTGCGAAGGCAAGCCTCGGCGACGCGGTTTTCCCTGCTGCGCGCTTGGTAGTTGCGCGAAAAAACGCGGAATATTGCAAACGCCACTATAAGATAAACCGTAATCTGCAATACTAACGACCGTACAATAATATTTATCAGAGCGAGAACGGCGCTCGCCGCAAACAGGACGTAAAACAGCGTATCGGGGCCGTATCTGCCGCTTAGAAACCTGATAAGTCTGTAACGGAAATTCATCGCTCTCACCTTTCTTCTTATTCTGTGAATATTATTATAACCCCAATTTTAGTATAAATTGTTAACTGCAAATTAAAAATCTTTATATTTTCATTGAAACGTCCGAAAGAATACTGTATAATCACCTTATAAACGCACAAAGGGGAACTTGTATGTTTTCTATGGTAAAAAGTATCGGTATCTTCGGCATTGATACGTATATGATAAGAATCGAGGCGGATGTTTCGGGCGGTCTGCCGAGTTTTGATATAGTCGGTCTTCCCGATACCGCTGTAAAGGAATCGCGCGACCGGGTCCGCGCCGCCGTTAAAAACTGCGGTTTCAAATTTCCCACCGGAAGAATTACGGTTAATCTTGCTCCCGCGGACAAGAAAAAAGAGGGCGCGGTTTACGACCTGCCCATATTGCTTTCAATACTGCTCGCAAGCGGACAGATAAATGCGGATATGTCCGACTGCGCGTTTTTGGGCGAACTGTCGCTCGACGGTAAAATACGTTCGGTAAACGGCGTTCTCGCCATGTGTATTACCGCAAAACAGGCGGGTATCAAAAATCTGTTTACTCCGCTGGACAACGCCACTGAGGGCGCGGTTATCGAGGGTATAGACGTATACGGCGTTTCCGACGTAAAAGAGTTACTTAACCACCTGAACAAAAGCGTTACGCTTACGCCTGCAAAACATATCGTGCAAAGCGGCGACGCTTCATTCGATATGCTCGATTTCAGCGACGTTAAAGGTCAGCTCAGCGCCAAAAAGGCGCTTGAAATCGCGGCGGCTGGCGGTCATAACATACTGCTTATCGGTCCTCCCGGAGCCGGAAAAAGCATGCTCGCAAAACGGCTTCCGACAATTCTACCCGAAATGACCTTTGAAGAATCGATAGAAACGACGAAAATACATTCGGTAGCTGGGATGATCAACAAAAAAAATCCGATAGTGACTACCCGTCCGTTCCGGGCACCGCACCACACCATTTCCGCGGCGGGACTTACCGGTGGCGGAACGGTACCGAAACCGGGCGAAATATCGCTCGCGCATAACGGCGTTTTGTTTCTTGATGAGTTGCCGGAATTTCGCCGCGACGCAATGGAAGCGCTGCGCGCACCGCTTGAAGACGGCGTTGTAACGGTATCCCGCGTGTCGGGAACCGTTACGTACCCGAGTTCAATTACGCTTGTCGCGGCGATGAATCCATGCCCGTGCGGTTACTACGGTCATCCGACAAAGCCGTGTTCGTGCTCAGCAAACGCGGTAAGTAAATACCTTAACCGGATATCCGGTCCAATGCTTGACAGGCTTGATTTACACGTCGAAGTTCCGCCTGTTGATTACAAATCGCTCAATAACAGCGCGAAAGCGGAAACGTCCGCGCAAATCAGAGAACGTGTCAACCGTGCCCGCGAAATTCAAAACCGCCGCTACGCCGGCACGGGCATTACCTGCAACGCCCGCCTCACCCCCGCTTTGCTTCGTAAATTCTGTGTCATGACCGACGATGCTTCGGACTGCTTGAACCGCAGTTTTGACGAGTTGGGACTTTCCGCCCGCGCCTATGACAGAATACTTAAGGTTTCGCGCACGATAGCGGATATTGAAGGCAGTGAGAAAATCGAAAAACAGCATATCTTTGCCGCCATACGTTTTCGCAGTCTCGACCGAAAATACTGGAACGAATAATTGTTAATATGATGATAAATAAAGAAGCGACGCTCAAAACAGAGCGCCGCTTCTTTCAAAGTTTTAGGAGGAAGTAATAATCAAATAATTTTTTCAAAAACAAGTGTTGCTTGAATTCTGTCGCCGCCTAAAAGTCCTTTACTGCCGCCATTTGACGTAGCGATAGTATGAAGGCGGTAGCCCTTGCTTGCCTGAGCGTTAATGCACGCTTCAAGCTCGGTAAGATTGCCCGAGCCGGTACCGATAAATTTTTCTTTCAGGGTCACCTGCAGAACAACGTACTGCAAATTCTGACCCGACGCCGTTGAATAAGTTGAAGCATCTGAGTAGTTCATATAAACCTCCGAATTTAATATTTAATTTTAACGCCTAACTCTTTTTCAAGCAGTTCGGATATACATTGGTTGATGCTATATCCCCTCTGCTTTTTCTTTTTTGCGTTTACCCTGTCAACAAGCTTTTCGTAGGTTTCCGAGGTAAGCCGCACGGTAAGCATGACCTTTTCATAAGTAACCGTTCCGGTAGTGTTCATAACGTCCTCCGTTTTTGATATCTTGGTATCATGATATCATGATATCAAAAAAATGTCAAGCAAAATTTCAGAGCCGATATAAATGCCGTCTTGCAGGCACGTTATAATCGGCTCTTTGAAACGTTAGAATTTGCGTTTTCGCAAAGGTTTTATTTAAGGGTAAGGAATACCGCGCCGACGTTGCCGCCGCGCTTGACAGCGAAAGCGATATACCCGAAGGCAACGCCAAGACCTCGCTTACCGCGCTCGAAGAGCTGGCGCAGAAGGATAAAAACCTTTTTGCACGGCTTTTGGATATGGTGAAGCGGTTTATATCGAACCTTAAAGGACATAATACAAACGCTTCGGTGGTGCGCGACCTTCAGAAGCTTGAAAGCAAGCTTCGCGACGTTTACAACAGCGCCGAGGTTGAGACAAAAGAAAACACCGCCGGAAGCGGTGTGAAGTATATGCTTGGCGTTACGCAGAGCGATATAAATCAATATGTTGAAGATGCCAAAAACAAGAAAAATACAGTTGAATACAAAAAATATGCGCCGGTTTCCCGAAAACTAATCGAAGATGTAAAAAGCAAAATTGAGTTGTCAAATTATACACACGCATTACGCGATAATGATATAAGACATATCTTAAACTCGCACGGCGAAAACACAAACGAAAAATACCCAGTGACAGAAAAAGACATCGAGAAAATACCATACATTGTTCAATATTATGATAAAGTAATTGTCAAAACCAACGCAAAAGGCGTTCCCGGGCTCGTTTATGTTAAAGTTGAAAACGATAACACGATCTATTATGTTGAAGCGGTAACACAACAATATGGCAATGAAAAGTTACTGGTAAACAAACAAATGGTAAAAGCAGGAGCGGATAAAATACCTAATCTTTGGGGACTAATAGACGCAATAAAAAAAGAACAGACTGAAGATAAATTTCTCTCTGATTTAGAAAAAATCCGAGAGGCACACGCCCAAGGCGAATATTATCATCAATCTGCTAATAATAGTATATCCTATTTAGGCGAAAAAAGTCAAGAAAAAGTTTCCGCGCGAGATTCTCACGGCGCCGAGTTGAGCAAAGAACAGCAAGAATACTTTGAAAATTCTGTTGTGCGTGATGAAAACGGAGCTTTGCGAGTTGTTTATCACGGAACACGGAAAGCGGACTTCACAGTATTTAAGCGAAACCTGAATTATTATACAGACAGTGAAGCGGTTGCGGAAAGCTATGCGCCGAACTCCGAAAAGTTTACCGGATATCTGAAAATTGAAAAACCGTTTATAGTTGATGCGCACGGCGAAAAGTGGTCCGGTATTACCATTGACAACGATTTAAGAGAAAAACTACAGGAATACGGATCTTCGGTTTTCAAAGAAAACGGCAAATGGAAAACAAGTGTCGCCGACATTGCGTCCGCAATAGCCGATATGGTCGATGAAGGCGAGGCGGATTATGACGGAGTTATAATCAAAAACGTTGATGATACCGGAAGTTATTATAAAGGCGCACAAGAAAACGTTGCAAACGATTATATTACTTTCAGCTCAAATCAGTTTAAGAATGCCGATAACCGAACCCCGACAAGTGATCCGGATATCCGGCACTCTCTTCGCGGCGGGCGGTTGGACGAGCTGAGATATCGCCCCGAAATGTTTGCAAAATGGCTGCTGAGAAAGAACGGCTCGGACGCCGACGTGGAGACCGTTACCGAAATGGTAAAAAAGGTTATCGCGGCGGACAACAAGGGCGGTAAGACCTGGGATATAAACAGCGAAATAAAAAAGTTGGAAACGTCGAAGTGAACTCTCTGAAAATCAGAGGCTCTCGACAGAATTCCAACTTCAATGACAGTGTACGCCAAACATATAAAAAATCAAGATGTGAATTCAGCTTGTTAAAAACGCTTTAAGACTGCTCATTCCCAAAATATACTTGCTTCGATTTTATTTCGCTGAATTTCACCGCTTTTGTATCATTCTCCCAATCGGAAAAATACTCTTTAACTTCGTCCTCCAGCGCCGATTTACCGTCTAATTCATATACGTTGTCTTCATCGTTCATATACGCCGAATTTATAATTGAAAAGTCCGTGCCGTCAAACGAAGCTCTGCTTATCCCTTTGCCCGCGGCGCCGATAAGCGTAGAAAAGCTGCCGTCGGTCTTCAATCCGCCGTCTTCATAAAACAACACGTTATCGACGATATATCCGTAAACTTTACCGTCACAGTACCTTAAAAAGAGATGAAATTCGATATTCGGTTCTCCGACTACCAATTCATCTGTCCCGTCTGAATCTAAATCAACGTAGGTATAGCGCCAGGGCGAAAAGTTATTGACGGCGTTATACTCTGTGGTGAAAGAAAACTCTTTTAAGTTTTGCTCGGTCATTTTATTGGATACAAGGTCCGTAAAAATAAAATCTTCGCTTCCCGCAAGAACGCTTTCGAGCGCCTTTTTTGCCGCGCCGCCGTTTTTCTTTTGCCCGCAACCGGCAAAAAGCACACAGAATAACACGCACATTATAAGCGCCGTTTTTTTCATAATCGCACCTCCAAAGAAGCGTTATTATTTCAGCGTATCCGCAATTTTAAGAATAAGCTTTTCAGTCTTTTCCCAACCGAGGCACGGGTCGGTTATCGATTTACCGTAAACGTGACCGTCGACCGCCTGGCAACCGTCTTCTATATAACTCTCTATCATTAAACCCTTGACAAGCTTTTTAATATCGCCGTTATGGTTG
>JAFZIW010000131.1 GCA_017554125.1 Clostridia bacterium
ATAACGCAAAACTGGTCGGTGTTTCGTAGGGAACGCGCCTATGTGCCGTTCCGGAAATATTGCGCGTACCCTTTATGCGGAACAACACACAGGTTGTTCCCTACACGCGAGGTCAATATAATTTTTCGCGGCTTCGCCGCACCTTGTATCTGACATCTGACATCTGATATCTGCCGTCTGATTCCGCAAAACCGCCCTTTTCGAATCTTCTCCGGTTTTTCTTGCCAAAAATAAAAACCACCCAAAGCGGTTTTCAGTGCAGTCTCATAAAGGCGACGGAAGATTCGCCCGGCGCAACGCGCCGGCACGCACGCGGGCTTGCCAACCGTTCACTGAAAGGTTGGCATTTTGCTTCGCAAAACCGCCCTGTTCGAATCTTCTCCGGTTTTTCTTGCCAAAAATAAAAACCACCTGAGGTGGTTTTATTTTTGGCGCGCCGGAGAAGATTCGAACTCCCGACCTTCTGGTCCGTAGCCAGACGCTCTATCCAGCTGAGCTACCGGCGCATAACGTATTCTTTTTTTATCCGGCTTTTGCCGTGCCATAGTATAATATCACAAATTGCCGATAAAATCAATAGGCAATTTCAAAAAACGGGGAATATTCTTGCAAACCTTAAAAATGCTTCATTCCGCCCTTTACGGTCTGCCCGCGCTTTGCCTTATTATCGCTCTTTTTGTCTTTATAAACGTTAAGACCGGTTTTGCCGGAATAGTAAGGTCCGGCGCGGCGGCAAGGGCGGTTTTAGCCCGCAAAGAGAATAACCGCGGCGGCGCTTCACCCTTAAAATCGGCGTTTGCGGCGCTTTCGGCGACCGTCGGCACGGGCAACATAGTAGGCGCGGCAGGCGCCGTTACGTTAGGCGGTCCCGGTGCGGTTTTCTGGATGTGGGCGGCGGCGCTTCTCGCGCTTTCGGTAAAATTTGCCGAAATATATCTTTCAAAAAGCGGAAGCTTTGCTTTCGCTTACATACGCTCTGCGCTCGGCGGCGGAGCGCTTCGCGTTTTCTGCCTTTTCGGTATACTGACCGCGGTGGGTATCGGCAATATCACACAGACAAACGCCGCCGCGCAGTCCGCGGCACTGCTTTTTTCCCTTTTCGGTGCTCGCAAAACCGCCGTCATCTGCGCGACGGGCGCCTGCTTTGCGCTTCTCGGGTTTATTATTCTTTACCGCCGAATCGCGGTACGCTTTTGCGAGCGGTTATTACCGTTTATGGCGGCGGGATACGTAATACTTTGCCTTTTCGCGCTCTTCTTTTCCCGGCGCGCGCTTCCGCGCGTTTTAAGCGCCGTTCTGCGCGGCGCTTTCGACCCCGAAGCCGTCACCGGCGGCGCGGTCGGCTCGGCGTTTCTCGCTTTGAAATCGGGGATATCGAGAGGCGTTTTTTCAAACGAGGCGGGGCTCGGGAACAGCGCGATTTCCTACGAAAAAAGCGAGGGCGACGCGCAAACCGTCGCCCTTTTCGGCATTTTCGAGGTGTTCGTTGACACGTTGGTTTTATGCACTCTTACCGCTCTTGTTGTGCTTTGTGCCGGTTCAGCGGTCTACGGCGCGGACGCGGGCGCTCTCACCGCGCTTTTTGCGTTTTCGGCTCTGCTCGGCAAAAAGGCGCTGTTTTTCTTCTGTCCGGCGGTCGTACTTTTCGCCTTTTCCTCGCTTATCGGCTGGGGAATATATGCCGGCAGATTTGCCGAAATAATCGGTCTTCCCTCTACTCCCGTTTTCGCCGTCTACTGCGCTTTTGCGCTTTTCGGGGCGGTGCTCAGAGCCGAATCCGTCTGGCAGATAGCCGAAATCTGCACCCTTTTTATGATGGCGATAAACCTTGCCGCCGTAGCCGCCAAGTGCGGGAAATCGGGAAAACGAACTTCCCGGGCGCTTATACGGTTGCCTTGACATATCGCCTGTTTTAGAGTACACTGATACAGTAAATTCTCTTTTGAAAATATACTTTTGACAACGCAGGGAAAACGAATGAGAAGTTTTGAAGTTCAAAAAGACGACAGCGGCAAGCGGCTCGACAGATTCATAGGGAAGGTCTGTCCGGGTCTTCCCGTCGCGCTTCTTAACAAGTATATCCGCTTAAAACGCATTAAGGTTTGCGGCGGCCGCGCGAAATGCGATACGCGCCTTAAAACCGGCGATACGGTAGAAGCGTATATAAACGATGAATTTTTCGCCCCCGTAAAGCGGAAATACGATTTTCTCGGCGCTTCGGACAAATTAAGTATCGTTTATGAGGATGAAAACATACTTATCGCGGATAAACCGCAGGGGCTTCTTTCCCACCCCGACGGTAAGGAGTTTTGCGACACGCTTATCGGGCGCATACAGCGCTATCTTTACGAAAAAGGCGAATACTCGCCCGAAAAAAGCCAGAGCTTCGCACCCGCGCTTGCCAACCGCATTGACCGCAATACCGGCGGAATAGTGCTCGCCGCCAAAAACGCGCAGGCGCTCGCCGTACTCTGCGAAAAAATCAAAAACCGCGAAATAGACAAACGCTATCTCGCGGTGGTTCACGGTATTCCGAAAAAGAAAACGGCGACGCTCGAAGGTTTCCTCGAAAAAAACGAAGACAAAAACAAGGTGTACCTCTCGGGCAAAAAGACCGATAAAAACCGCACGGTCAAGACGAAATACACCGTTATAAAAAGCAAAAACGGTCTCTCGCTTATCGAGGTTGAGCTTCTGACGGGGCGCACTCATCAGATAAGGGCGCATATGGCGTCCATCGGTCATCCGCTTCTCGGCGACGGCAAATACGGTCGCCTTGCCGAGGATAAAAAAATCGGCTTTTCAAAGCAGGCGCTTTATTCATATAAAATCGCCTTCGATTTCAAAACCGAAGGCGGAATACTTGAATACTTAAACGGCAAAACCTTTACGGTAAAAGAGGTTTATTTTGCCGAGCAGTTATTCGGTGTAAGCGTCGAGAGCGTTTAATATATCGTCCTTTCCCGCGCCGCTTAGCGCCGAGAAAGGAAAAATATCAACCTTTTCAAACAGAGTTTGCCAGTATTCCTTTTGAGCGGCAAGCTCTGTTTTATTAAGCTTATCGCACTTTGTAAGCACTACGGCGAACGGTATGCCGCGCTCTTTCAAAAAGTTTACCATACGTTCGTCATCGCCGGACAGTGTGCGCCGTACGTCTACAAGCTGCAAACAAAGCCGTATATCCCTCGCGCCCGAAAAATAGGCGTTCATAAGCGAATCCCAGCGCGCTCTTTCGCTCTGACCCGTTTTCGCGTAGCCGTATCCGGGCAGGTCTACGAGGTTTATATTTCCCGCGCGGAAAAAATTGACCGTCGCGGTTTTGCCGGGCGTGGAGCTTACCCTTGCTATCGCTTTTCTGCCGAGCAGTTTGTTGATAAGCGAAGATTTGCCGACGTTCGAGCGGCCGCAAAAGCATATTTCGGCGTGACTGCTTTCGGGCAACTGCTCCGCCGTACCGTAGGAAGCGATAAATTCGGCGTTAATAAGGTTCATATCAACACCTGATTTCCGTATTCGCCGCGCTCTGTGCGCTCTTTTTACGGGAAGCGGGAGCCAGCGCGCGGGAGATTATTTCGTCTACGTGGCTTACCGGAATAAAGCAGACCGCTTTTTTCACCGTTTCGTCAACCTCGTCGAGGTCGGGCAGATTATCTTTTGGTATAAACACGGTGTTTACGCCGCCGCGGTGCGCCGCCATGCTTTTTTCTTTAAGCCCGCCTATTTGAAGCACCCTGCCGAGTACGGTTATTTCGCCGGTCATGGCTACGTCGCGCTGTACCGCCCTTCCGGTCAGCGCGGAAATGAGCGCGGTGGTAATCGTAACGCCGGCGCTCGGACCGTCCTTTGGCGTCGCCGCCTCGGTCGCGTGGATATGAATATCCTTCGTTTTGTAAAAATCGGGATCAATGCCGTATTTTTCGGCGTTTGAACGGACGTACGTCACCGCCGCCACCGCCGATTCCTTCATAACGTCGCCTAAGTTTCCGGTAAGCTCAACCTTTCCGCTGCCCGGCATTACGGCGATTTCCATCTGCATTATCTCGCCGCCTACGCGGGTCCATGCAAGCCCGTTGATAATACCGACCTCGTCGCGCTCCAAAATCACCTCGGGGCGGTATTTTTTATGTCCTAAAAACGCTTCGAGGTCTTTCGGTTTTATGTCAACCGTGCTCGCGCTGCCCTCCGCGATTTTCTTTGCCGCCTTGGCGCAGAGCGAACCGATAGTGCGTTCAAGCGAACGCACGCCCGCTTCGCGGGTGTAATAATCTATAAGCGAATAAAGAACGCCGCTTGATATTTTACAGTTTTGCGGCGTTACGCCGTGACTCTTAAGCTGGCGGGAAAGCAAATGCCGCTTTGCGATATTGAATTTTTCCTCTCTTGTGTACGAATCTATCTCGATTATCTCCATTCGGTCGAGAAGCGGCGCCGGTATGGTTTCAAGCGAGTTCGCCGTCGTGATAAAAACGGCGTGGCTCAAATCATACGGCATATCGAGGAAATTATCGGTAAAGGCGCAGTTCTGCTCCGGGTCGAGCACTTCAAGCATAGCGCTCGCCGGGTCGCCCTTGTAATCGTTTCCTATTTTATCTATCTCATCGAAAAGTATTACGGGGTTGCGGCTTCCCGCCTTACGCATAGCCGAAATGATTTTGCCCGGCATCGCGCCGACGTAGGTTTTCCGGTGACCGCGTATCTCGGCTTCGTCGTGAACGCCGCCGAGCGACACCCGCGTATAATCGCGCCCCATACATTCGGCTATCGTTTTGCCTATCGAGGTTTTACCTACTCCCGGAGGTCCGGCAAGACAGAGTATCTGTCCCTTTACGTCGGGGGCGAGCGCGTAAACCGAAATAGCTTCGAGAATGCGCTCCTTTACTCTTTTAAGCCCGTAAAAATCGCGGTCGAGAATTTTTGCCGCGCGGTTTATGTCAACCGAGCATTTGCGCTCCTTATCCCAGGGTAATTCAAGGCAAAGCTCTATAAACGCGCGCTGTGCCGTCGCCTCGTGGGCGCCGGGCGGCATTTTTGAGAGCTTGTTTATCTCGGTATGTATTTTATTCTTGATTTCATCCGAGGCGACGACGCCGTCGACCTTTGCGTGGTATGCGTCTATCTCGTCGGTCCCCTCGTCGCCGTAAAGCTCGTCCGAAATAACCTTTATCTGCTCTTTGAGATAATAGTCCTTCTGCGTTTCGTCGAGGCGGTAACGCGTCTTCTCGCCTATGCGGTTGTCTATCTCGGTTATCTCGCGCTCTTTTGAGAGCAGTTCGAGCAGTACCTTCGCCCGCGTCACAACGTTAAGCTGTTCGAGTACGTATTGCTTATCGTCAAAGGGCGCCGGCACGTTAAAGGCGATATAATCGCAAAGGTAGGAAAGATTTTCACTCGTCGCCACCGTCATAACGATATCCGCCGGCATTTTCGGGCTGACCTGCAAATACATTTCAAAGCTTGACCTTATCCGCCGAATAAGGCTCTCGATATAAACCGGGCGGTTCTTTATCGGCTTATCGTCAAGCCTTGACACCTCGGCGGTATAGTATCTTCCCGCGGAGTTTACCGAAATATGCCCGGCGCGGTAAAGCCCCTGAACAAGCGCTTTAACGCTGCCGTCGGGCAGCGTCAGCACCTGGCGCACCTTGCAGACGCACCCGGTTTTATAAAGGTCGTCGGCTTCGGGTTGCTCGGTAGCAATATTTTTTTGGGTAACAAGATAAATGGGCGTGTTCTTTTCCATAGCGGTATTGAGCGCCGCCACGCTCTTTTTTCTGCCCACGTCGAGCGTGAGCATCATATCGGGAAAAGCGACTAGCCCGCGAAGCGCCAGAAGCGGATACTCGGCGCCGCAAATTATCGTTTGCTGCATAAGTTAATCTCCTAAATAAGTCGCGCAAAGCGCGTTATCACTGAATACGAAAACCAGTCGGTATTTGAACTGTTTGCATTCTATCACCGACGTACCGGACGATAAGGACATATAAAATATTTCGCCCTCGACCGGCTCGCGCTCGGTATACTTGATATTTCTTGAATCGAGCGCTTCTTTTACCGTTATCGAAACCGTGCCGTTATCAAAGCCGAAGCAGGTATCGTAACCCATAATGCTTTTTATCCGCGGGTCGTCGCCCTTTTCGTAATAATAGCCGAACTCGCCGGTCGCCGCCATGAAAAACGGCGGCTCCTCGCTATCCATTGAAAAGTATTCGCTTTCGGTTTCTTCCGAATCAAACGAAGGGATACTGTCGCCTATTTTAAGTTTACTTTCGGGTATTTCGCCCGCGTCGGCGTACGCGGCGAAATTAACGCCGTAAACCGACTTTTTTTCTTTTCCGCTTTTACAGCCGGCGGCGCAAAACAGTACCGCCAAGCACAGAACCGTACAAAAAACAGCTTTTTTCATATCCTTTTCCTTTCGGGGCGCCCTTACATTTTCTCGGGCGCGGTTATTTTAAGAAGCTTTAAGACGTTTCTTATCGCAATACCCGTGGCGGTGGTCAGAAGCAGTCGCGCGTTGGTAAGCTCCTTATCTTCCGTTTTTACCCTGCAAGCCGCGTAGAACTTATGAAAACGCGTTGCGAGCTCGGTGACGTAATGCGTAATGCGTGCGGGGTCATAGGTCTTTGCGGCGGATATTATCTCATCGGTAAGCGAAGAAAGATAGAGGATAAGCTCGCGCTCCTCCGGCGCGGTGAGAAGCAAAAGACTGTCGGCGTTCTCGGCGTCTACCTTCACACCCTCGGCGGAAAGATTCCTTATTATACTGCAAATCCGCGCGTGCGCGTACTGAACGTAAAACACGGGGTTGTTATTCGATTCGCTCACGGCAAGGTCGAGGTCGAAATCGAAATGGGAGTTCGGCTCGCGCAGGTTAAAGAAGAAACGCGCCGCGTCAATAGGCACCTCGTCGAGAAGCGTTACGAGGGTTATCGCTTTACCCGAACGCTTCGACGCCTTTATGACCTCGCCGTCGCGCACAAGCCGCACCATCTGCATAATCACAACGTCGAGCCGGTCGTCCGGCGCGCCCATACATTTGAGCGCCGCTTTAAGGCGCGGCACGTAGCCGTGATGGTCAGCGCCGAGGATATCTATGGCGCGGTCGAAGCCGCGAACGCAAAGCTTGTTATAATGATAAGCGATATCCGGCACTATATATGTCGGTACGCCGTTGGCGCGCACCAACACGAAATCTTTATCACAGCCGTAATCGGTCGCTTTGAACCACAACGCGTCTTCGAGCGTATAGGTATGACCGCTCTGTTTTAATCTTTCTATTACCTCGGCGGTGGCGCCGCTTTCGTGAAGCGAGCTTTCCTTGAACCACGTATCGTATTTTATGCGGTATTTTTCGAGGTCGACTTTAAGGTTTTCTATATTCTTTGGCAGAGCGAACGCGGTGAGCGCGTCCCTGCGCTCCTTTTCGGTTTTGCCGATATAAGAATCGCCGTGAATCTCGGCAAACGCCTTGGCGTGAGCGATGATATCCTCGCCGTGATACGAATCCTCGGGCATTTCTATACCGTCCTCATAAAGCTGGCGGTATCTTAAATCAAGACTGAGTGAAAACTTGTTTATCTGATTACCCGCGTCGTTGATATAAAACTCGCGCTCGGTTTTATAGCCGGCGGCGGTCAGTACCGCGGCAAGACAGTCGCCCAGCGCCCCGCCGCGCGCGTTTCCGATATGCATCGGTCCCGTCGGGTTGGCGGAAACAAACTCAACGAGCACCCGTTTGCCCTCGCCGAAATCGCTTTTGCCGTAACCGTCGCCTTTGCTTATTACGTCCGACACCACGTCGCCGTAAAAGGAATCGGACAAAAAGAAATTCATAAAGCCGGGACCGGCTATCTCGCATTTCTCTATGTAAGTGCCCGAAAAATCGGCGTTTTCAAGCAGTTTTTCGGCTATCGCGCGGGGCGCGGCGTGAAGCTCGCGCGCCCAGGTGAGCGCCGCGTTTGCGGCATAATCGCCATGCTCGCGGTTTACGGGCGTTTCGAGCGTAAAATCGGGTAGGTCCTCACGCTCAAACGCTTTTTTTGCCGCGTGTGATATAATTTCCTTTATCTGTGTTTTTGCTTTTTTAACAAGTAGTGACATCCTTTTCCCTCATCTTCCGATAACGTTTATCTCTACCGCGTTTTCACTTTTTTATGTCTTTGCAATTCTCCGTTATGCAATTTTTTCTTATCTTCCGGTGACGTTTATTTCCACCGCGTTTTCACTTTTTTATGTCTTTGCGATTCTCCGTTATGCAATTTTTTCTCATCTTCCGGTGACGTTTATTTCCACCGCGTTTTCACTTTTTTATGTCTTTGCTATTCACCGTTATGCAGTTTTTTCTCATCTTCCGGTGACGTTTATTTCCACCGCGTTTTCACTTATTAGATTCAAGTCCGCGTCGAGCGTATAAACCATTTTTATCCTGCCGCCCGATTCGGTCAGACTGTTAGATACGTCCTTGCCGTAAATGCCGAGCGTGAGATTCCCCTCAGGTACGCTGTAAAAGCAATTGTTGCGAACGCCCTTTTCTATCATAAGTTTTGACTGTATCGCGCCCGAGCGTTCCAATACCACGCTCTTTTTCGACGCGGTAAGCGTTGTTTTGACGTTCTGATTCTCTATAACGGAATTGTCAAAATAACTGAGTATATAGTCTTCGCCGCGGCGGCACAGAGTGCCCTCGGTGGCAAACTCGATAACCGAGGTATCGCTTCCGAGCCCCTGCGTTCCCCTTATTTTTATCATTACTTTTTTCATATTTTTTCTACGTCCACCAAGTCTGTTTTCAAATCTTCGGCGTTCTCGCCCAAGAATATTTTAACCGTTTTTTCAAAAGTTACCGGTTTATCGCTTACATAAAAATAATGCGCGTGAGCCTCGCCGGTATTTCGGCTTCCGGTTTTTTCGAGCGTTTCCTTTACGTACTTTGCCGCGGAAAGTCCCATATCTATAAGCGTAACGCCGGGCAAATAATCGCTTATCAGCTCGCGGAACACCGGAAAATGCGTACAGCCGAGAATCAGCGTATCTATTCCCATATTTTTCATACCGTTAAGATAATGCTCCACCGTAAGCCGCGCTATTTCGTTTTTCTTACCGTAAAGTCCCTCCTCGGCGAGCGAAACGAGAAGCGGCGCCGCCGTTTCAAAGACCTGCGCTTTCGGCATTAGCTTTTCTATAAGATTTTTATGGGCGTGGCTCTTTACGGTCGCGGGTGTGGCAAGCACACCGATTTTACCGTTTACAGTAGCGGCTGCCGCGTCCTTTACCGAATGAGATATCACCTCGATAAAAGGAACGCTTAAATCTTTCCCCGCGTCCGCGGCGACGGCGGAAACCGTACCGCAGGCGGCGACTATCATTTTAACGTCCTTTCCGAGAAGAAAACGTATATCCTCCGCCGCGTATTTTCTTATCGTATCAACGCCCTTCGTACCGTAAGGCACGCGGCCCGTATCGCCGAAATATACTATACTTTCATCCGGGCAAAGTGACATTATCTGCTTTGCGACGGTAAGTCCGCCGAGCCCCGAATCAAAAATGCCGATGGCGCGAGAGTCAGCCATAAAGGCACCTCCAAAAGAAGTTATATAATATAATTATTCATAATAATATAACATATTCCACGGCATTTTTCAAGCCGACGGCATAAAAAAAATATTACGCGGCAGAAAACTGCCGCGTAATTTGTTAAATTTCAAACGCCTTACGCCGTAAGATAGTATCTTACGAGCGACTGTAAAAGCGTGTCGCGGTCAACGCGACGGATAAGATTTCGCGCGTTTTTATGGGTCGTAATATAGGTAGGGTCCTCCGAAAGGATATAACCGACTATCTGGTTAATCGGGTTGTATCCTTTTTCTTTTAACGCGTCGTAAACCTCCGTAAGAATACGGCGGA
>JAFZIW010000132.1 GCA_017554125.1 Clostridia bacterium
CCGAAATATACTATACTTTCATCCGGGCAAAGTGACATTATCTGCTTTGCGACGGTAAGTCCGCCAAGCCCCGAATCAAAAATGCCGATGGCGCGAGAGTCAGCCATAAAGGCACCTCCAAAAGAAGATATATAATATAATTATTCATAACAATATAACATATTCCACGGCATTTTTCAAGCCGACGGCATAAAAAAATATTACGCGGCAGAAAACTGCCGCGCAATTTGTTAAATTTCAAACGCCTTACGCCGTAAGATAATATCTTACGAGCGACTGTAAAAGCGTGTCGCGGTCAACGCGACGGATAAGGTTTCGCGCGTTTTTATGGGTCGTAATATAGGTAGGGTCCTCCGAAAGAATATAACCGACTATCTGGTTAATCGGGTTGTATCCTTTTTCTTTTAACGCGTCGTAAACCTCCGTAAGAATACGGCGGATTTCCTGCTCGGTCTGGTCGCCTATCGAGAAAGTCAATGTTTTATCTGTCATAAGAGTCCCTGCCTTTCTTTACTATTGTATACCGCTTCCGCTAAAAGTTCAAGTGTTATTTTCTGAGCGTTCCGCCGGCTTTTTCGAGTTTTTCGATAATTCTCGCGCAAAGCGTTTCGATTTGCTCCTCGCTGAGCGTCGCCTCGCTCGACCTTAACCACACGCTGAACGCCACGCTCTTTTTGCCCTCGGGTATCTGCGAGCCGGTATAAATATCGAAAAGTTCGATTTTTTCGAGCATTCTGCCCGCGCCTGCGGATATAGCCCTTTCAAGGTCGCCGACCGGCGTATCAATATCACAAATAAGCGCGAAATCGCGTTCAACCGCCGGAAATTTCGGGAGCGGTTTATAAACTAACTTGCGTTTGTTTATGGCATAAAGCACGTCGAGCTTGATTTCCGCCACGTAAACGCGCATATCTATACCGAACTTGTCCGCGACCGCCGGATGCACCTCGCCGAACGTACCCGCGAGGGTATTGTTGGCGTAAACCGCCGCCTGACGTCCCGGGTGCAGATACGGCTCGCTTGAACGTTTATACTCGGTATGAGCGCCGCAAAGCTTCATCAACGCTTCTATTATGCCCTTTAAGGCAAAGAAATCTTCATCCTTGCCGAAAATTCCGAGCGACAGCGTGGGTATTTCCGCGGGCTGTGCTTTAAGCGGAAGCTCGGCGAAAAAGCGTTTGCTTATCTCGAAGAATCTGCCCGCTTCGACCTTTCGGCTGACGTTGGTGGAAATCACCGAAAGCATACTCCATAAAAGCTGGGTGCGAAGCGCCGAGTATTCGTCGCCGAGAGGATTTATTATTCTTATCATATTCCGGCGCGGGTCGTCTTCGGCTAAATTCAGCACGTCCGCCGCCGCGGGGCTAATAAACGAATAGGTCGCTATCTCGCGAAGTCCCGAAGCGGTAAGAAGCGCCTTTATTTTATCCGATTTTTCGCGCTCGGGAAGCTTTTTGCCCCTTATCACGTCGCCGCGCATCGGTTTGCCCTTGATATGCGAGTATCCGTAAATACGCATGATTTCTTCCGCGAGGTCCGCACTGCCCTCGACGTCGTCGCGCAAAGACGGCACCCTGACGGTCATTTTATCGCCGTCAAGCTCGGTTTTAAGACCTAACTTATTAAGAATGGAAACCATCGTATCCTTCGGCACGTCAACCCCCACAAGTTCAAGCACCTTGCCCGTTGTGGTGGTGATTACGCGGTCTTCGGGAAGCTCACCGCGAACGTCCGCCGCGCCGTCGATTATATCGCCGGCGTCAAGCTCGTATATAAGCGAAAGGGCGCGCTCCATGGCGTATTCGACGTTCTTTATATCAACGCCCTTTTCAAATCTCGCGCAGGACTCGGTATGGATACCCAGCGCGTGCGCGGTGTGGCGCACGTTATCGCGGCGGAATTTGGCGCATTCGAGGAACAGGTCGGTGGTATCGTCCTCTATCTCGCTTTCCTTACCGCCCATAATACCGGCAAGGCAGGATGGGCGCTCGCCGTCGGCAATTACCAGCATATCGGTTGTGAGGTTAAACTCGTTGCCGTCGAGCGTTACGATTTTTTCGCCCTCTCTCGCATTTCGCACGATAATCTTCTTATCCGCCAAATCGTTATAGTTAAACGCGTGCATAGGCTGACCGGTTTCGAGCATAACGAAGTTTGTTATATCAACGATATTGTTTATAGGACGCATACCGCCCGCGATTATCGCCTTTTTCATCCATTCGGGCGACTCTTTTATACGCAGATTTTTAACCATTCTGCCCATATAGCGCGGGCAAAGGTCGGCGTTCTCGACGCTGACACCGATATAATCGCCGATATCGCCGCCGACGGTTTTATAGGATATCTCCGGGGCGTGAAACTCTGTTCCGAGCACCACCGAAATCTCCTTGGCTATGCCCAAAAAGCACCCCGCGTCGGGACGGTTTGAGGTAATCGAAAAATCGATAACGGTATCGTCAAAGCCGAGCACCTCTTTTATATCCGTACCGGGCTTCGGCTCGCCCTTTAAGATAAGTATTCCGTGAACGCCGGCACCCTCGTAATCGGCTTCGGTAAGCCCCAGTTCCTCGCCGGAGCAAAGCATACCGTGGCTTTCTACGCCGCGAAGCTTGCCCGAAACGATATGCGTACCGTCGGGCAGGTAACTGTCGTTAAGCGCCGCCGGAACAAAATCGCCCTCGGCGATATTCTGCGCGCCCGTCACTATCTGTACCGGCTCGCTTTCGCCGACGTCCATAAGGCAGACCTGTAAATGGTCGCTGTCCTCATGCGGTTTTACTTTAAGAATTTTCGCCGCGACAACGCGGGAAATGCCCGCGCCCTGGCGCTCTACGCTTTCGATTTCAAATCCGGCGAGCGGCATTTTTTCGCAAAGCTCCTCGACGCTTACCGGTATATCAACGTATCTTTTTAAGTGATTAAGTGAAACCTTCATATTTTCGCCCCCTTAAAACTGCTCTAAAAAGCGCTTATCGTTTTCAAAAAGAAGACGTATATCGCTGATTTTATATCTTGTGGTGGTAATGCGGTCGATACCGATACCGAAGGCAAAGCCGGTATAAACGTCGGGGTCGATACCGCAGGAACGAAGCACGTTCGGATGTACCATTCCGGCGCCGAGTATCTCTATCCAGCCCTCGCCCTTGCATACTCTGCAACCCTTGCCGCCGCACTCGGTGCAGGAAACGTCAACCTCGACCGACGGCTCGGTAAACGGGAAGAACGACGGGCGGAAGCGCACCTTTACGTCTTCGCCGTAAATCTCATGCGCGAACTGTTCGAGTACGCCCATAAGGTCGCACATCGTAACGCCTTTGTCGACCACAAGGCCTTCAAGCTGGTGGAAAACCGGCGAATGGGTGGCGTCGACCTCGTCAGCGCGGAAAACACGCCCGGGGCAGATTATCCTTATCGGCGGTTTGCGGGTTTCCATCGTTCTTATCTGCGCGGCGGAAGTCTGCGTGCGAAGTAAGATTTTATCGGCAAGATAAAAGGTATCCTGCATATCGCGCGCCGGGTGGTCCGCCGGCACGTTCAGGCACTCGAAATTATAGTAATCGGTTTCAACCTCCGGTCCGTCAAGCACGTCGAAGCCCATCGACTGGAAAATGTCGATAAGGTCGTTTGTAACTATGCTCAGCGGATGAAGTCCGCCGACGTTTACCCGCTTTTCGGGCAGAGTGATATCAAGCGTTTCGGCTTTGAGTTTAAGCTCGACCGCCGCGCTTTTAAGCCGCTCTTTTCTGGCGTTTATAACCGCTTCGACCCTTGCCTTCGCGTCGTTTACAAGCTGACCCATTTTAGGGCGCTCCTCGGGCGATAGCGAACCCATCTGTTTAAGCAGAGCGGTAAGCTCGCCTTTTTTGCCGAGGTATTTTACCCTGATTTCCTCGATTTGTTTTTCATCCGGCGCCTGCTCCGCCGCCTGACGAGCCGCCTGAAGTATGGCCTCAAGTTTTTCTTTCATCTTAACCTCCAAAAAAACAAGGCTTCATCCTGTTCAGGACGAAGCCGAAATTCTGACTCCGCGGTACCACCCGCATTTCCGCGCTTAAAGCGCGGACACTCAAAGGGCTTAACGCGCCCGCACGGCGCCGCTTAATTGCCGAAACGTTCGGCGGCACAGCTGATAAAGTGAACTTCACCCCGCTTACCTTGCGACCGCTTACAGCCGGCGGCGGTCACTCTCTTTAAGGATACACGGCGCTACTTTTCTTCGTCATAGCATTTAGGCAATAAGTATAATAACACTGTTTTTTTGCTTTTGCAAGTTTTATTTTGCCGTTTTACTTAAAAACGGTATGTTTTGCGGCTTATATGCGGGATAAAAGTTCCTCTGTAAGCAGGGCGAGCGTCCTCATATCGAAGGTCTCGCCTCGGGCGGTTTCTTCAACACCGATATTTTCAAGCGCCGCGCGGACGGTACCCTTATCAACGCCGAGCGCGCTCGAAATTGAATTTACCGCCGTTTTACGTCTTAACATAAAGCAGGCGTTTATCACCTTGAAGAAAAACTCCTCGTCGTCGACCTCGACCGGCGGCTTTTGCCGCAGGGTCAGCGTTATTACCTCGGAATTAACCTTCGGTTCGGGTAAAAACGCGCCTTTAGGAACAAAGAAAAGCGGCTTTGTTTCGGCGTAATAGTTTATAACCGCCGTTATTACGCCGGCGCTTCTGCTGCCTACCTTCGCACATATCCTGTCCGCCGCTTCTTTCTGCACCATAACCGTAATGCTTTGAACGGGTAATTTTTCCCGCAGTAATTTCATTATAACCGGAGACGTTATATAATAAGGAAGATTTGCGCAAACCGTGATTCTTTCACAGTCGGAGAGCTTTTCGGCTATTATTTTCCTTAAATCGGTTTTAAGCACGTCGGCAAAAATCACGCTCACGTTTTCCCTGTCGCCGAGCGTTTTTTCGAGTATGGGCCGCAGTTTTTCGTCTATCTCTATTGCCACAACTCTTTTCGCCGCGCGTGACAGCTCGCGCGTCAGCACGCCGGCGCCGGGTCCTATTTCTATGACCCCGGTGTTTTTATCCGCCGCGGCGGCCGCCATACGGGGAGCGACGGTGCTGTCGACAAGAAAATTCTGACCGAGCGATTTTTTGAATACAAAACCCTCTTTGCCGAGAAAAGCCCTTATTTCATTTTCGTTTGAAAGCTTCAAAATCATCAACTCACTTATTCACATTATATAGAAAATATATCGCTCTTTCAAGAAAATTTTAATTGCCAAGAGTGTATAACTGTGATACAATAATAAAAACAAATTTTTGGAGTGAGTTTTTTGGATAACCGTTATATTGGTAAAGTAATTGAGGAAATGACGCCGTTTTTTGAGGAGAACGGCTATAAAAAAACCGGCGAAAACGAGTACGAAAACGAGAAATTCAAGGTAAAGGTCGCCTACGGCGACGAGCGGCAGATGTATCTGCTTTATCTCGCCGCGGCGGAAGGCGAATACGCCGAGATTTCCGGCTGGCTTTTTGACGACAGTCAGACCGAGAGCGACGCGACGTCGGTCGGTATAGATTTCACCGAAACGCTTTTGGAAAAAACCGGCACCAAGAAAAACAGCCGCGTAGCCGCCATGGTGGATATGCCCGTCGCCAAAAAGGACGGTACGGATATCGGCACATTCGCCAAAAAAATGCTGGACGTTTATCCCCAGTTTAAGGACGCTTACCGCGCCCACGTATCGAAATACGGTAATTTTCTGTACCTTAATTTCTTCGGCGATACGGTGGTGCCTCAGCTTAAAGCCGTCCTTTCTTCCGGCGACCGCAAGGCAATAAAGAAAATCGTTCCGGTTTTCGAGTCGACCTATATAACGGGCGATAAGGATACCGTAAACGCCATGCTCGCCTGTATCGCCGCGGCGGTCTGCGAGGATGAGGAAGCGAAAAAGAATCTCGCCGAAGCGCTCAAAGAAAACGACCATATGTACAAAGCGGCCACAGAGCTCGGCGAAAAATTAAAGGTTAATAAAAAGCTCCGCGAGGCGCTTATTAAAAACTGACAGGAGGAAATATTATGGAACTCGTTTTAGGCATTATTGCCGTCATTTTGCTTATTCTCATTTTTTCAAACGTTCGTATCGTGCCGCAGGCGACACAGTACGTAATCGAAAATCTCGGTAAATACCACGCCACTTGGGACGCTGGCTTTCACGTTAAAATTCCGATTATTCAGAAGATTTCAAAGCGCATTACGCTTAAAGAGCAGGTGCTCGATTCGGCGCCGCAGCCGGTTATCACCAAGGATAACGTTACTATGCAGATAGATACCGTCGTTTATTTCCGTATTTTCGACGCGCGGCTTTACACCTACGGCGTGGTAAACCCGATAAACGCGCTTGAAAACCTGACCGCCACGACGCTTCGTAACATCGTAGGCGAGCTCGAACTCGACGGCACTCTTACTTCCCGCGACACCATAAATACCAAAATGACCGCGATACTTGACGACGCGACCGACCAGTGGGGCATGAAGGTAACCCGCGTTGAGCTTAAAAACATTATTCCGCCGGCGGAAATTCAGAACGCCATGGAAAAACAGATGAAAGCCGAACGCGACCGCCGGGAAACGCTCTTGCAGGCGGAGGGTCACAAGGCGGCGGCAATTACCCGCGCCGAAGGCGACAAACGCGCCATGATACTCGCCGCGGAGGGCGAAAGAGACGCGCGTATCGCCCGCGCCGAAGGCGAAGCGAAAGCGATATATCTTTCAAAGAAAGCCGAAGCCGACGGTCTTACCGCGCTTAAAGAGGCGGGCGTTGACGCCGCGGTTTTAGAGCTTAAAAAATACGAGGCTCTCGTACAGCTCGCAAACGGCACCGCCGCAAAGCTGATAATTCCGACCGACGCGGTAAACGCCGTAACAAACAACACGATTTTCAGCGAGACCACCGGGCTCGGCGACGTCACAAAAGCGGCGAAAAAGCCCACCCCGCCGCCCAAAAAGGATGAATGCTGCGATAAGTCAGACGACAGATGACAGATTTCAGATGTCAGACGTATAAAGCCGATTCCTAAAAGTTTATACAAAACATCCCGCGCGGAAAAATCTGTGCGGGTTTTTTCGTTAATGAATTGAAAACCTTACACCTTTCGTGTATAATGGAAGAAATCGGCAAACCGTGATTTGTTCGTTTGTGCTTTACCTGATATTCAGAAGGTGGCAACCCGTCGGGAATTTGGAATGGCTTGGATTTGCCTGGCTTGGAATCGTAGTAAACGCGGTGGCGTATCTTTTGTGGGCAATATCGTTAAAAAAGGCGGAAGATTCCGCAAAAACAGCAAATCTCGCCTATCTTGTGCCGTTTATTTCGATAATTATATCGTGGCTCGTTTTAAGGGAAAAAATCACGGTCAACGCGGTATTCGCGCTCATATTGATTATCGGCGGGATATCGCTTCAAAGCGTAAATATAAAAAGGCAAAACAACCGTAAAGAAAACGGAGGAAAACAAATATGATGAATCTGATTGGCAAAGCGATAGCGTTAACGCTGTGTATAATTATACCCTTGGCGGTTTTCTCTGCCGTCGTGCAGGCAGACGGCAACCTCGCCGGCACACCGTCGCTTGTAGCGGGCGATATCAATAACGACGGCGCGATCAACAACAAAGACCTGACGCGCCTTTTCCAGTACCTTTCCGATTGGGAAGTCGAGGTAAACGAGGCGGTGCTTGATGTAAACGGCGACGGTTCTGTCAACAACAAAGACCTTACCCGTCTCTTTCAGTATCTGTCCGACTGGGACGTTGAAATATTCGGGAATGACAATTGCCCTCATACCGGCGGCGTGGCAGACTGTCAAAATCAGGCGATTTGCTCTATCTGCGGCAAGCCCTACGGCGAGATCGACCCCAACAACCATACCGAACCCGACGCCGACGGAAAATGCTCGCGGTGCGGAGAGCTTTTAAGGCTTTTATTACCTGCAGACAGAATAGAGAAACTTGAGGGAACAATCGTTACCAGTTCGAACAAATACAAAAAAGTCAAGGGATATTACGGAGCGGTGATAGACCTTGCGGATATTTCTTTTAACTCTGTCACCCTCACCCGCTCACAAGAGTGCCCTGAGCTCGGATATGCTTTCCTGCGGGAGCTTCCCGTGTTGGACACGGTGCCGTCGTATGCTTTCGGGTACACGAAGGTGATTTGGGATACAAGCAGTACGGTGACCTTAGCCGTTCCGGAGGATGCAAAATATATGTATGTATATCATTCAAGCCTGGACGTTAACTATCTGCCCGAAAAGGTTGAGTTTTTCGGCAAAAACAATAATAAAGAGCCGGGCACTTTCACAATAGCGACCTGGAACGTCGGCCATTTCAGCAAGGGAGAACACAAAAATTCCGATTTTTCCGACTCAGATTACGAAACTAAATCCGCTGAGTTCAAAGCGTATATCGACGGATTTCTTGGGGCGGACATTATCACGCTTTCGGAATACTCCAAATTATTTACTCCTTCAAATCCGACTTCTTCTCTCTTCAGCTCGTATACCGGCGCCTCCTACGAGGGCGAACAGCGCAGATACAGCTGCAACGCTGTATATTCAAAGCTGGAGCTTAAGAATTTCGAGGTACATGAGTTCGAGTGTAATAAAGACGCGGTGATAACCTATACAAACGCCGTCAAAGCGCCTGATTACTACTATATTACCGCCGATCTCGAGCTGAACGGGGAAACCGTCACGATAGTCGCCTTGCATCTTGCTTATGACGACAAGTTGTACGATACTCCGCCTTACATTGACACCGTCTGCCAAAACCAAATGAGAGAGCTTATTGAAAAGTTCGCCGACGTTCCGCGCGTGATTATGCTCGGCGATTATAACGCATATTCTCCCGATTATTTCGATCTGTTTTCCGACGCGGGATATACCGTCTGCAACGACGGGTCTGTGCTGACCTGCACGGGGTCAAAGACCGGAGGGCTTGAATGGGCGGTCGACAATATTATTGTAAAAGGCGTGAGCGTATCGGGCTTCCGCAGTGTCCCGACGGGACTTTCGGATCACGTCGCAGTCATCGCTACGGTAAGCCTGCTTGACGAGTAGATTAGGCATAGTGATATACCCTTATTCCAAAAGCGGTGTATCGTTGACGTTATCAATAATAAAATTTGAGGTATTATGGAATCGTTAAAGTATTTGTACAGATTCGGCAAAGGCCCTTCGTCTTCGCATACAATGGGACCTATTGCGGCGGCGAAGCGCTTTCTGCAAATGGCGCCGGATGCGGATAAATATAAAGCCGTTCTTTTCGGTTCTCTCGCGCTTACGGGTAAGGGACATATGACCGATAAGGCGTTAAAAAGCTGTTTTTCGGGGAAAGAATTTGAGGTCGTTTTCGACTGTGAATCACCTACTCCGGTCCACCCGAACACTATCGATTTTTACGCTTATAAAGCCGGAAAAGAGATTTGCCGTAAAAGGTTTTACAGTATAGGCGGCGGTGAGGTCGTCGCCGACGGGGAGAGCTATGAAAGCAAAAACAGCATATACCGCTTAAACTCTTTTAATGATATTTCCGCTTACTGCCGGGATAACAATTTACGCATCTGGGAATACGTAGGGCAGGTCGAAGGAGCAGAAATTTGGGAGTATTTGCAAAACGCCTGGGAAATTATGAACGAAGCCGTATCACGCGGGCTCGCCGCCGAAGGCGTTCTGCCCGGAGCGATAGGCGTAAATCGCAAAGCGAGGTTTTTATACCGTCAGAGCCATATTGACGAAAGCGGTGAAACCAGAAGAAATCGCCTTTTATGTTCTTACGCTTACGCGGTAAGCGAAGAAAACGCCGCCGGTAACGAAATAGTTACGGCGCCGACCTGCGGTTCTTGCGGCGTAATACCGGCAGTTTTGAAGTTTCTTCAAGAAAACAAGGGTTTTAGCGATACGCAGATCATCCACGCGCTGGCAACCGGCGGCATTATCGGAAATCTGATAAAAACCAACGCCTCCATAAGCGGTGCGGAATGCGGCTGTCAAGCCGAGATCGGAACGGCTTGCGCTATGGCGGCGGCCGCCGCCGGCGAGCTGTACGGGCTTAATCTCGACCAGATCGAATATGCGGCGGAAATGTCAATAGAGCACCATTTGGGTCTTACCTGCGACCCGGTAATGGGGCTGGTGCAAATTCCCTGTATCGAGAGAAACGCCGTTGCCGCAATGCGCGCGCTCGATGCCGTAAATCTTGCGGATTTCCTGTTTGATTCAAGAAAAATAAGCTTTGATATGATAGTTAAAACAATGTATGAAACAGGCAAAGACCTGAAAGTAATCTACCGCGAAACGTCGCAAGGCGGTTTAGCTAAAGAATACCGTGATAAGTAATTACTGTAAAACTTTTATTGTCGCGCTGTAATTAAGCCCGCAAGGAGTGTTCCTTGCGGGCTTTTCGTTTTAATATGGCGGAGAGCCAAACCGTACCGGGTTCAACTCAAACTTTGATTTTGTAAATCAATCTGAAAGTCTGATATGCGGCAGCCTCAAGATTATGAGAAGCATAATCGGAATCGAGCGCTTTGTCTAACGAAGTAACTTCCCTGAGTATCGGGAAAAACGCATCAATGCCGTGTTCATTACAGATTTCCGCATCGGCGCTTACGCATCCCGCAAACGCAACGACCTTTTTGCCGTATTTTTTGGCAAGCTTTGCTATTCCCACGGGGGCTTTCCCCATTATTGACTGTGCATCAAGCTTACCTTCACCCGTAACGACAATATCGGAATTTTTAATTTCATTTTCTATTCCGGTTTCTGAAATGACAATATCAATACCCGGTTTAAGCGTTGCGTTAGTGAAGCTCATAAACGCGAAACCAAGTCCGCCTGCCGCGCCCGCTCCGTGAATATCGGGATTCGCTTTCGGAAATACGTTTTTTACTGCTTTGGCATATTTGTTAAGCCATTCATCCATTTTAATTATCATATCGGGTGTTCCGCCTTTTTGCGGGGCAAAAACAGCACTGCATCCGTTTTTTCCGCAAAGCGGATTTGTAACGTCACACGCAACGGTAAAGCTGCATTTTTCCAGTTCCGGAATGACATGATCGGTTTTTATTGAACATAAATCTTTAAGACCCTTTGCGCCAAAAGCAATCGGTTTCTTGTCTTTATCAAGGAATTCAAAGCCCAGGGCGGTAAGCATACCTACCCCGCCGTCGTTTGTAGCGCTGCCGCCTATACCGACAATAAATTTATTGCATCCTCTTTTTACAGCATCCTTAATAATCTCACCCACACCGTAAGTCGTAGTATTAAGTGGGTTACGCTCTTCATCCGAAACAAGTGTGATACCCGCTGCCGCCGCCATTTCCATCACAGCGGTATTGGTATCTTTAAGTATTATATATTTGGCTTCTGTCGGTCTTAAAAGCGGACCGTTGACGGTTAGTTTCACCGTCTGTACGTTCAGCCCGAAAGCCAAGGCTTCAGCAGTGCCTTCGCCGCCGTCTGCCAGCGGTTTTACCAAAACACGCGCGTTTTCATCGACTCTTAAAATCGCGTTTTTAACCGCGTTTCCCGCTTGCAAGGACGTTAAACTGCCCTTAAAGGAATCGATTGCGACCAAAACTTTCATATCCGTTTTCCTTTCTTATAATTGATGGCTTATATTCGCGGCAACATTTCATGTTTGACTATTGCAGGATTACTATGAACCATATTGTATCATAAACTCCGGTATTGTCAACCGCTTTTATTAAAGCGTATACGGCTGCGCTTTTGCCGACCTTTTGTGTTGCCTGTCGCAGAATCCCGAACAAAATGAAGTTGTTTATTGCGTCGAAATCTCCTGCTGTTTCATCACTTTACGCTTTTCAAAACGGAACATACCGTCAAAGCCTTCGCCGGTTTCGGGACCGTGCGGATCGGGGTGTTTGCAGTTGAAGAACTCGACGATATGAAAGCCGCATTTATTCACGTAAAAATGAATATTGCGCGTTTCAAAATACGGCGTGCAGGTCTCCCACACGACCGTCTCCGGATACCGTTCTTCGATCAGTTGCCACGCGCGAAAGCCTACGCCCTTGCTGTGTTCGTGCGGCGTAACAAAGAGCAATTCCAATTCGTTATGATGTGATACAGGATCGAGTTTTACAACGGCTCCGCCAACGGGTTTTCCGTCTTCAAAAATGCGCAGAGCTTCGGAATGTTCTCCGTCGATACACCGCTCGATCGTGGCGCGGGAAATGATCTCGCCGTCTTCTTCCATATGGTCGTCACGGCAACCGAATTCCTCCATCGCACCGAATCGAAAGGCTTCCTGATTATCAAGGATAAACCGCTCCCGGTCATCCGACTCAAGAAGTGCAAGCGTAACTGTTTTCTTTTTCATAAAAACCTCCAAAAAACAAGCCCGGCAACAAAAGGGTTTTATCCCCCTCATTCCGAGCTCACTCGACATCTTATCCGACAGGCGGCCTGCAAAGCTTTGCACTTTACGATCCCCTACGCTACGGCGTACTGTCCTCCGATGACCGGTATTAAGTTGATTTATATAATGAAACCCTGGTTTTCAGGCGTTTCCGGTATAGCTGTGGCACCCCCGACCGGAATCGAACCGATACAGCGCCCCGTCATAGTCGCTTATAAGCATTTTTTCTTCATTTTTCGCTTTGCTTATTTTCATTTCTGAATTGTTTTGGAGTCATACCGATCTGCTTCTTAAAAGCGCGTGTAAAATAGTTCGGGTCGTTAAAGCCGCAGGAATTTGAGATTTCAGTAATATTCATATCGGAATAACGCAGAAGGCGCTTCGCTTTCTTCAGGCGCACTTTCATTATATATTCATTTGCACTGATACCGGTCGCGGACTTAAAGATACTGCAAAAATGCCCTTCGCTTATATGCATCCTTTGGGCGAGGATTTTTGTAGATAATGTTTCCGCATACTTGTCGTGAATATATTTTATGGTGCTGTTGATAGCCGACAGTTTTTTCAGCCTGTTCTGATAAATGGCTTCATCAAGGAATTTAACGCTGTGATTTTCTATCAGATACTTAAGGAGTAAATATGTCTGCGCCTTTATGGCGAGCGCATTCACGCCGGAAAAATTTTCTTTCAGCCGATATATCTCGTCAACATACTTCCAAATGTTTTCATCCGTAAAAACCGACTCAAAGATGACATGATTACCCTCAAGGAATTCCGGCGGGATGATTATGCAATAATAATCAGCCACGCCGCTTATTCCCTGATGCATTTCGTTTGGGTTTGATATAACGCAGTTTCTCGCGCTTACATCAAACGTCTTTTCCCCGAGCTTAACTTTTCCGCCGCCGCTTCTTATAAAATGCATCTCAAGGTGCTCGTGCCAGTGGGAAGAAAAGGTATACGGCGTATCGTGGTAATCTATAAGCCGTATCGGGAAAGAATCATTTGGTATTTTTTCATATAAAACGATATTGTTCATTTTTTTACATTTCGATACAGCATTTTTTCATTTTTTCAACCAACTCGACGCTCTCAAACGAGCTCCTGACAGTGACGTTTTGCGGCTGTATGCCCTTTTTTACACAGTCTGCAAAGTAGAATATCTCCGCCGCGTAACCGTCGATGTTTGAAATATTTATACCGGTATCCATAACCTCGTCTAACTTGTCAAGTGGAATAAGCTCGCCGTTATCGACTATTCCGTCTTTGGTAAGATTAACGTATCCGTTTTCAAAAACCGCGCTGTATGTTGTCATAAACGGTATATCGGTCTTATACCAGGCGGCTTCGGTCGAAACGACAAATCCGTCATAAATATGATTGGCTACGATATAATCGTTATTGTCTTTCAGCTTATAATGCACACACTGAATATCCTTTGGTTGACCGAATAAATACTGCATAAAATCAACGTCGTGGATAGTGAGGTCAAAGGGAGTAAGTCCGCTCTTTTCTTCGCTTAACATCCAGTTTTCCCAAGTCCATGTCGGAACGGTGGATATGCGCTTTAAATCAAGGCGGAGGAGTTTGCCGTATTTTCGGCTTTCAATGACGTTTTGCAAATACCGGAATTTACGCATAAAGCGGACAACGTGCGCTACCATAAAGAGTTTTCCGCTTTTCTCGGCCGCCGACATTATTTGTTTTGCGGACTTAGTATCAAGTGCCATAGGTTTTTCACATATTACGTTGAATCCCGCGTTCAGCGCCGCTAATGCGTGCTGTGCATGAAGGTAACTCGGCGTGCAAATATCAACGATATCGACCTTTTCGTTTTTCAGCATTTCGTCAAAGTCGGTATACATTCTGATGTTCTGTTCGCCCACTTTTTCCTTTAACATATTAAGTCTGATATCGCAGGCGGCAACAAGCTCAAATTCATCCGAATCATTATAAATTCTAAAATGCGTACCGCCCATACCGCCTACGCCGACAATGGCAACTTTAAGCATAATAATTCTCCTTTTTTCTTTTACATAAGTGTTTCAAGAAGTTTTTTAGCGGCAAGAATATCTTTTGTCTGCTGTTCGCCTCTTATTTCGCGCTCAATGGTTATGGCTCCGGTATATCCTACCTCTTTTAATTTCTTCATAAAGAGCGGAAAATTAACCTTGCCTTCGCCGAGCGGCACCTGTTTGCCGAGCTTCTTTGAATCAGTGGGATAGAAACCGTCCTTAGCGTGAACGCCTCTTACATATTCACCGAATACATCAAGTGCGTCAATAGGGTTACCCATGCCGTAAAGAATGAGGTTCGCAGGGTCTAAGTTTATCCCTAAATTACCCGTTCCGACATCTTCGATAACGCGTTTTAACGTAACAGGTGTTTCCTGACCTGTTTCAAATAAGAAATATTGACCGTTGCCCTTTATATACTCGGCTAAATCTCTCAGTGCGGTAATAAGGCTGTAATATTCGGTCGAGGTGGGTATTTCAGGTAAAAATCCCACGTGAGTCACAATGTCCTCTACGCCGAGCATTTTTGCAAAATCCGAGCCGATTTTAAGTTCCTTTATTCTGGTTTCCCTGTACGCCAACGGCACAAGACCGAGCGTATGCGGCCCCGAATAAAAATCCCAGACGCAGGGTCCGGACCAGCCGCACCACAGAGCCGAAATACGAATGCCGTATTCCTTTGACGCCGCCAAAACCTTTTTTGCGGTTTCTTCCGTCATAATGGAAACGTCAAAAGAATTGAGCTGACAGGTAGTAAACCCATACTCCTTTAGTTTTTTGAAGTTTTCTTCCGCATTACTAAGGGAAACAATTACTCCAAGTTCCATTCTGATATCTCCTTTTTTACCGATTTTAGTATTCTGTTTTCATTATAAAGACTTTAACAAAAAAATACAATGAAAATTTGGTCTAAAAATAGCATTATTTTAATGTTTTGTCTGATTTCAAGATAAAATTCGAGCACAATTTAGCCGTTTAATAGCACAATATTAACGTAACCGCTCCTTTCGGTTGACATACGATATATAAAATTATATATTGTCTTTGTAAATTCTAACCGGGGGCAAAACAGGTTTTATGAAGATTTATAATGTGGCTTTAATCGGCTGCGGAAAAATCGGCGCCGTGCATTTAGAACATATATATTTTAAGGAAAATATTTCGGTTAAATGCGTATGTGATACCGATTTAAAAAAAGCGGAACTGTTCAAAAGGAAATACGGAGCCGAATTTGTAGAAACAGAGCCTCTGAATTGCATAGACAGACCGGATGTTGACATTGTAATCATAGCTACATATCCGTCAACGCACACCCGACTTATCGAACTGTGTTTTAAGCACTCGAAGCACGTTATTTGCGAAAAGCCGGTTGCGGTAAACAAAGAAGACGAAAAGAAGTTTTATTCCCTTGTTCGCAAATATCCGAATTGCAAATTTCTTGCCGGCTATATTTTAAGACATAACGAAACCTACAAGAAAGTTGCCGGGATGATACGCGAGGGTTGCATAGGACGGCCGATCGTAATGCGTATGGTGCAAAATCATCATACTATGAACTGGGAAAGATACTTAAAACTTATAAAAGAAACCTCCCCGCTGATAGACTGCGGAGTTCATTATATGGATGTGATGCAGTGGTTTACGGGTGAGAAAATCGAAAGTGTTTCCGCCATAGGCGCGAGGACTGAACCGGATGTGCCGAAGGATAAGTATAATTACGGACTTTGCACAGTAAAACTAAGCGGCGGCTCTATAGGCTACTACGAAGCGGGGTGGACAAATTCGATTTCCGCTTCGGATGTAAAGGAATTTATAGGTCCAAAGGGAAGAATAAAGATTATATATAAGGACAACAGAACATCCAACGCCGAAGAGGGCGATTTGATTGAATACTACAAATACCCCGAAAAAGAGTATATAACCATAAACTTAAACGACGAAAGAAAACCCACTGATTTACAGATTGACTATCTGATAAATATGATTGAAAACGACACCCCGCCCGTACCGTCAATAGATGAAATATGCGAGAGCCTTAACGCCGTTTTTGAAGCCGACAGGCAAATTCGCGAGAGAAGCATTTAAGCCCGGCGAGAACGGCAAACAACATAATGCCGAAAACACGCCGTTTTAGGCTGGTTCGGATACGGACACTATTCTTAAGGAGAGACACTCGTGACTGAATATTCTATTGCAACAAAGAATGATAAGCAGGAAATAATCGATTTAATCGACTATGTGTTTACTTATGATTACGAGCCTCACGATTTTAAAAACTTCCTTCCGAAAGTGTATGCTGACGAGGTAGACGGGCTCGGCGCCAAACACTATATATTAAAAGAGGACGGCGTCATTAAAGCGGTTGTCGCTATCAGAACAATGGACATAGTCTACTACGGACTTGCCCTTAAAGCAGGCGCGGTAGGCTCGGTTGCCGTTCATCCGTCCTCACGCAAAAAGGGGTATATGAGCGCCCTTATGAAGTTTGCCCTTGAAGATGCGAAAAAAACAGGGCTTCAAATTCTTTTCCTTTCGGGCAAAAGGCAAAGATACGGCCATTTCGGTTTTGAAAACGGAGGAATTGTCTATAACTTTACGGTTTCTGCCGCCAACATAAAACACGCTCTTGCGGATGTTGACGTATCGGGCATCTCATATAAAGAAATGACAAATCAAATGGAAAACGAAATAAAGATTGCCTGCAAACTTCATAATGACCGGCACTGTTTTGTAAAAAGAAGTGAAGATGAGTTTTTGCGCGTTGTAAAAAGTTGGGGAGATAAGCCCTACGCCATTTATAAAAACGGCAAAATGATTGGATACAGCGTCGGCATACTCGGCGAACTCGTTTTAAAGGACGAGTCTGATTACGCGGCGGTATTCAAAAAAATGTTTGAAGGACTTGATAAGACAACAATTAAAGTTGCCTCTTTTGAACGCGGCAGAATAGAATTTTTATCAGCCTTTTGCGAAGATTATTCTATAAGGCACGATAAAAAGCTCTGCGTTCTTGATTGGAAATCGGTGCTTTCGGTGCTGCTTACCCTTAAATCAAAGACCGTGCGCCTGACCGACGGCGAAGCGGCTTTCAATATAGACGGTGAATGTATCGGTATTTCTGTTAAAAACAATAACGTCACTGTGGCCGATATCGATGAACCCGCAACCGCCCTTTCACATAACAGCGCGCAAAGAATGCTTTTTGAGTTGGACGGACTGTTAGGCGGCATTCAATACGGCAACTGGTTCCCGTTGCCCTTCTATATCGACCATGCCGATACCTTTTAAAGAATAACAAAATTATAATCGGGGTGCAGAAATATGTTAAAAATCGGTTGGGCAAGCAGGGACGTTTCTACCGAAAAGCCCGTAATAATCAGAGGTCAGCACTATACCCGCATATCAAAGGGTGTGCTTGATCCCATTATGGCTACCGCGCTGACGGTTGAAAACAACGGCGACTACGTGATATTTCTTTCGACCGATACGAC
>JAFZIW010000133.1 GCA_017554125.1 Clostridia bacterium
AACGGTCGCGTTTACGACAGCTATATCCACGATTGCTTTGACGCGGGTCTTACCTTCCAGTCGTACAAATCGGGACTCAACAGTAAAGTTGATTTCGATCAAATCTACTTCTGCAGAAACGTTATTGAAAACTGCACTTATAATATTGAGTTCTTCCTTAACAGGAACGACAGCGATACTATGAGTAATATCCACATTGAAGATAATATTCTCAGAAACGCCGGCTACGGCTGGGGTTGCTACGACCGCGCCGACGGCGGCTTCAGAATCGGCAACATCGCGGCTTCAAAGAACAGCTACATCAACAACGTAAGTAGCACTTATATCAAGAATAATATCTTCGATTGCACGAGGATGGCTCAGGTTATGTGGACTTGGTCGAGTAGCCCCGACCGTCACGCGGGTCTTACCGCTACCGGCAACACCTTTATCCAGCGCAAGGGCGCTTCCGACTGGTCTGTAATGGCTTACGGACCTATCGGCGGAAGCTTCCAGTATGCGAGTGACAGAGCTTCGCTTGCCACCGCCGCGGCTCTCTTCGATACTGCGCCTAACAGCATAGTATGGCTCGGTGATCTCGGATAACAGACGTTAGACGGTAGATATCAGGAATTAAAAATCGGCTCGGCGGAAATCCGCCGAGCCGTGTTTTTATGGGGAAATTACTGATTTTTTACGTTTCTGCCTCTTTTTATACTACCTTTGCCGAATCGGTCGCGGACGGAATATATCGAATCCTCGATTTTTTCGATTCTTTCGTTTTTATCGCTTTCGCCGAACAGGTCTTCCTGGACCGCCGCGCAGTCGGCTTTTAAGTTTATCGCGCGAACGCCCACCGACCGCAGCGGCAGATTCCAGTTATACGTTTTATCAAAAAGCTCCATACCGTATTTTGCGAGCAGTAACGCCGAATTTGTCGGCGAATCTATCGAATGCGCCGTTTCTTTTATTTTAAGAGAAGTATCGCGCGTATGAATCTGAACGCCGGTCGCGTAAAGCCCGGTTTTCCGCAGTTCATCCGATATTTCCTCACACAGTTCGAGATATATCCGCCACACTTCGCCGCGGTCGGTTATATCATGGTCGGGCGTGGTGCTTCTGCCGACGCTTTTCGGTTTATAGTTTTCATCCGGCGGGCATACCGGTGAATCGTCAAGACCGAGCGCGTAGGTTTTAAGAAAAAGACCGTTTTTGCCGAAAAGGCGGGTGAGCATACCGTCTTCGCAAAGGGGAATATCGCCGATTTTGAATATTCCGTTCTGGTTGAGCCGCTCCGCCGTACGCTTGCCGATAAACAGAAGGTCGCCGACGGGAAGCGGCCATACCTTTTGTTTGAAGTTTTCGCGGCTTATTACGGTTACGGCGTCCGGCTTTTTCATATCCGAGCCGAGCTTTGCGAAAATCTTGTTGAAGCTTACCCCGACCGATATCGTTATACCGAGTTCTCTTTTAACGGTTCGCCGTATTTTATCGGCTATCTCCTCGCCCGAGCCGAAAAGCAGGGTACTGCCGGTTACGTCCAGCCAACACTCGTCTATGCCGAACGGCTCGATCATATCGGTAAAGCGCGAATATATTTCCCGCGCGGCGCGCGAATACTCAACGTATTTCTTGTAATCGGGCGGCAGAATAACAAGGTCTTTGCATTTCGCCTTTGCCTCCCATACCGCCTCCGCTGTTTTAACGCCGTATTTTTTGGCTATCTCGTTTTTGGCGAGCACTATGCCGTGCCGTGCCTCAACACTGCCGCATACCGCCACCGGCATATCGTAAAGCGTCGGGTTAAAAAGCAGGGAAACCGAAGCAAAAAAATTGTTAAGGTCGCAGTGGAGAATAATTTTGTCCGACATAATCTCACCCCCTCGAACAGATGTTCTACATACATTATAAAAAAAATAAGCCGGTTTGTAAAGAGGCAATTTCATATTTCGAGTAATTTCAGCGCTTTAAGGTGCAGTCGCTCGGTCTGGCGCTTGCTGTAACAGATATCGAGCGCGATTTCTTCAAGCGTTTTACCGCACATATATTTTAACGCGAGAATCTCGGTAAGCAGTCCGCCGTCAACGTTGCATATCGCTTTTTCTATACCGTCGCGCTCGGCTATACATACGCCTATCTCGGCTTCGTATTTTTTCCGGTTTTCGGGGCAGATTTTCGCCATACGCCGCAGTCGCGCTATCTTTGAAATAAGTATACGGTATCTTTTAAGGTAATCTCGCCTTTTATCAAAATCCATAACACTTTTTCACGCGCCTTTCGATTTTCGGCAAGACCAGCGAAACGAACTGACCGTAGCTGTATTTGGTGTGATGTTCGAGGTTATAGGCGGCAAGCATACGCAGTACGCGCGCTATGGGGTCGTCCTTTATTTTCTTTCGCCGGCGCATTTCCTTTGTCCAAAGCTTTCTGCCGAGCCTGCGGCAGGCGTCGGTGCAAAAACCGTCCCTCTCGCTGCCTGTCAGGCGGTTTCCGCAATAGCGGCAGTATTCCGGCGCCGATATTATCAATTCGCCGCGGCATACGGGGCAGAGCGCCCGTACCCGCTTTTCGGCGCCTTTTTTTACCGTCCGGTAAACCGGGTCTTCGATAAACATTTTACAGTCCGTACAATAGTACATATTATTTGTTCCTCCCTAAAATCTACTTGACAATTACGAAATTATGTAATATAATCTGAAATACAGGTTGATTATTACGAAATTTCGTAACCGCAACGCCATTATATTACGGAATTATGAAAATGTCAAGTATTTTTTACGAAATTTCGTAAATATTTTAAGGGGAGTGTTTTAATGCCTGCTATTTACGAACGAATCGAAGAGCTTTGCAAAAAAAAGAAAATAACGGTTACCCTGATGTGCAGACAGTGCGGTATACCCCGCTCCTCGCTTTCTGACTACAAAACCGGCAGAGTGCAGAGTCTGTCCGCAAAGGCGCTCGCGAAAATAGCCGATTATTTCGGCGTGAGTGTAGACTATCTTTACGGCGGCGAATCGCCGGCGGTTGAGCATGAGCTTAAAGTCGCGCTTTTCGGGGGCGACGGAGAGGTCACCGATGAGATGTGGGACGAGGTAAAGCGCTACGCCCGCTACATCAAGGAGAAAGGAAACAAATGAAAACAACCGAACTTTACCGCATCGCCGAGCGCGACGGTATTGACGTAGAGCGCTTTTTGCTCGATAAGAACAAATCGGTGTCGGTATGCGTAAACTCGCGCCTGTTTGTCGGTCTTGACCGCAAGCTTGCCGGCGCCGACGAAAAGGTTTGTCTCGCGCACGAGCTCGGTCACTGCGAAACCATGAGCTTTTATAACGTCTGTTCGCCGCTTGACGTTCGCGGTAAGCACGAGCGGAGAGCGAATATCTGGGCGATAAAAAAACTGATTCCGAGGTCAAGATTTTACTGGGCGCTTCACCACGGTTACGTCGACGTCTACTCGCTCGCCGAGTTTTTCGGCGTTACGCCGGAATTCATCAAAAAAACCGCCGAATACTACGGCAAACCGGCATAAAAGCATAAAAAC
>JAFZIW010000134.1 GCA_017554125.1 Clostridia bacterium
CGACAGTAACGGTATGAAGCTGTACGCCGAAAATCAGTCCTTTACCGCGGTATTTGTAATAATCGCCGCCTTTATGCTTGTAAGCGTAATAATAATGACGCTTACAGTAAAGGAAAACCGCCTGCCGCACGTGGCGGCGGACGACGGCGAAGAAACCGACCGCGCAGAAAAAAAGCCGCTCGAAAAGAGCGTCAAGAAAAGTCTTATTATGCTGCTTGTTTCGGTCTTTCTGTGGTTTGCCGCGTACAACGCCGTAACGACCGCGTTTTCGAGGTACTGCTACGAAATATGGCACGTTGACATGGGCAAGTCGTCGGGCTACCTGCTTTTCGCCACCGTGGCGGCGATAGTCGCCTTTTTGCCGCTCGGTTTCCTTTCAAACCGCTTTGGAAGAAAGAAAACCGTGCTTATCGGTATCGCTCTTATGACGGTCTGCTTTGCCGTCGCGGCGACGCTTACGAAAGAAACCGCGATAATGTACGCGGTCTTTGCCCTTGTCGGCGTAGGTTGGGCGGCAATAAACGTAAATTCTTATCCGATGGCGGTGGAAATCAGCTCCGGCTCGGATATCGGAAAGTATACCGGACTTTACTACACCTTTTCAATGGCGGCGCAGATAGCCACGCCGCTGATTTCCGGACTTATCATTTCAAATACTTCTGTCGGCTATAAAACTCTGTTTCCGTACGCGGTGGTATTCGCGGCGCTTTCGTTTGTGACCATGTGCTTCGTGCGCCACGGCGACAGCAAACCGGAGCTCGCCGGCGCCATGCTCGAAAATCTTTCGGGAGGCGACGAATAAACCGGGAGGTGCAACTTGAAAAAAGCGAATCTCAAACTCAAAAAAAAGGAAATCGTGCTCGATATCATCTGTTATATCGTCGGCTGCTCGCTGTACGCCGTAGCGGTAACCTCACTTATTACGCCGAATAAAATCTCGCCCGGCGGCTTTACGGGTCTCGCCGCGGTGTTTAATTACCTTACCTCGTTTCCGACCGGCGTCGCGGTGTTTATTATCAATATTCCGGTAATCGTTTACGGCATTATTAAATTCGGCGGCGTTTTTATCGCAAAAACCGCCGTTGCGACCGGCATTCTCTCCCTTTGCCTCGAACTTTCGGAGATATTCGTTCCGCGTTTTGAGGTAAATAAAATTCTCGCCTGTGTTTTCGGCGGTATTCTGATGGGCGCGGGGCTCAGTCTCTGTTTTCGCAGAGGCGCCACCACCGGCGGCGTGGATATAATAGCCACGGCGATAAACCGCCGTTTCCGTTTTCTTACGGTCGGGCGCATTATTCTTTTTTCGGATATAATAGTAATAGCCATCGCCTCTGTCACTTATAAAAACCTTGAAAGCGGGCTTTATTCGATAGTCGCGATGTATGCCTCCGCCCGCGTGACCGACGCCGTACTCTACGGCTCGGACAAAGGCAAGATAGTCTACGCCGTGACCGACTGCCCCGACGGGATTTGTAAAGAAATCGGCGAGCGCCTTAGTCGCGGCGTCACCAAAATTTCCGTTGTGGGCGGCTACACCGGCAACGACCACAGTATGCTTATGTGTACCGTAAGGATAACCGAGGTTGCCGCGGTATGCGGAATAATACGCGAGGTTGACCCCCGCGCCTTTCTCATCGTGACCGACGCCGGCGAAATCATCGGCGAAGGCTTTAAGACGGAATTTTGATATCATAATATCATGATATCAAAATGTAAAATAATATAAATACAATGCGGCGGGCACGTTTGCCCGCCGCATTCCTTTTGTCTAACGTCTGATATCTAACGTCTATTTCGCTTTCTTATTGCGCTTTTTGCTCCACAATACCCAGAGCGGACCCGCTATAAACAGCGAGGATACGCAACCGGAAAGCAAACCGAAGGTCATCGGTATCGCAAACGTGCGAAGCGTTGACAGACCGTAAAGCTCGGAAACGACCACAATGGTAAGCACCGCGAGTGAGGTCGTTACAGAGGTTACGATGTTTCGCGTAAGAATACCCGAAATACTGAGGTTCATATTTTCCTCGGTGGTAAGCTTCGGATAAAGCTTCTTGTTTTCGCGTACGCGGTCATAGCAAACTATTGTATCGTTGAGCGAATAACCGAGTATTGTAAGGACGACCGCGATATAGTTTGAATCTATCTGTAATCTGAAAACAATACAGGTAACAAACGTAACCATAAGGTCGATAACCAATGCGCAAAGCGCCGTCAGCGCCGCGGTAACGCCGCCGATGTTCTTAAAGCGGATGCCTACGTATATAACGACCAGCGCCGCCGCGATGAGGACCGCCACAAGACTTTTAAGGAAAAACGTTCCCGCAAGGTTCGGGCTTACGGTGTTGGAGCCGAACAAATCAACGTTGTTGTCGGGGAAGGTCTCTTTAAGCTCTTCCTTTAAGCTGTTCTGTGTGTCGTTTGAAACGGCGTCCTTGCCGGCGAGGGTTATAACAAACGTTTCCTCTTTCTGCGCAAGCGACTTTTTTCTCTCTACCGTGTGCTTTTGGGTGATATATTTATCGACCACGGCTTCAAAATCGGCGTCTTTGATCTCGCCTTCAAACGAGTAGGTTATCATGGTACCGCCCTTGAAGCTTACGTCAAGCGAAACGCCGAATATAATACCGAAAACAATACCGGCGACTAAAATTGCGGCGTATACGATAATCGCAATTTTGAAAACTTTTCTTGAATTTATTTTCGTAACGGCAGTATCAACCGTGTTTCCGTTCAAATTAGCCATTCTTCTTACCTCCGTAAAGTGCGGGGTTCTTCAAGAACTTGATTTTGGCAATGCTGCGCATCATGTACTTGGAAGCAAGAACGCCCATGATAAGGTTGAATATAACGCCTATGAGAAGCGTATAACCGAAAGCGTAAATCGAACCGGCTATGGATGTACCGAATATCGACATAATCGGCGAAAGCAGCTTCGCAATGAAGTTTTCACTTGTTCCGAAGCAACCCATAAGAACAAGAGATACGATAACTATCGTAACGTTACCGTCGATAATCGCCGAAAGACTGTTCTTAAAGCCGGAGTTAATAGAGCCCGAAATCGTCTTGCCCTTTTTGAACTCATCGCGTATACGCTCGGCGGCGATAACGTTACAGTCAACGCCGACGCCGACCGAAAGAATAATACCGGCGATACCCGGAACGGTAAGCGTAAAGCTTTCAACGCCGGGGAAGAAGCCCGAAATGCAGGCTATTGTTCCCGCCAACTGACCGAGAAGCGCGATAGAAGCGACAAATCCGTGCAGTCTGTAACGGAGTATCATAAGCAGGCAAACAAGGCCGAAAGCTATCGAGCCCGCTACCAGCATAACTTTAAGCGCGTTTGAACCGAGCGTCGGCGAAATAACCTGTACCATGGTGCCGTTATCCTCAGCCGACTCTTCCTCGGTTTCGGCGGCAGCCGCGTTTTCTTCGGTATTTTCAGCAGCCGTGCCTTCCTCGGTTGTTTCAGCCGTGCCTTCCTCGGTTGTCGCGGTTTCATCCGTAACGGTCTCGGCGCTCTTATTCTTTACGCCGCCCGCGGTAAGCCTGAACGGCAGAGAACCGCCGTTGATTTTGTTGGCGAGCTCCTCGGCTTCCTTAAAGGTGCCTACGCCGGTAATAACCGCGCTGTTTCCGGTTATGGCGGTCTGTACGGTAGGCGCGGATATCATGGTATCGTCCATCCAAATAGATATCTTCTGACCGACAAGCTCGGCGGTCGCCTGCTCGAACTTCTTGCCGCCGGAAGCGGTAAGTTCAAGGTGAACTACCGGTTCGGTGCTGTCGCCCTGATAGCCGGCGGTCGCTCTTTTAACGTCCTCGGAGCCGGTGAGTATTACCTCATCCTGGGTTTCGTTCTTGCAGAAGGTAAGAAGCGCGGTCTCGCCGAGCTCCTCAACCGTCTTGTTGGGGTCGAAATCGCTTTCGCCCGCCGCCCAGGGGAAGCGCACGATAACACGGTTGTTCGTGTAATCGGCGTAAACCTCGTAATCGGTTATTTTTCTTTCCGTAAGGCGCACTTCGAGGATAGATTTCGCCGCGTCGATATCGCTGTTGTCAATATCTCCCTCTTTATCGGGAGCGAAAACGGCTTCGACACCGCCGGAAATATCGATTCCCCAGCGGATATCCTTTGCTCCCTTAACGTAAAGTTTACGGGTGTCGCCGTAGTAATCTTCAACACCGAAAAACGCGAGATAGGATAATCCCAGTATCAGCGCGAAGATTACAACAAAGGCGATCCAGCCCTGCTTTTTCTTCTTCATTATAAGTCCTCCGATTATAATTATCTGTAATGTTTATAGAATTCAAGCGCGTCAGCGCCCGATTTTTATACTGTCCTCTGCTACGCTTAAAGTAAACGGCAATTCGCCGCCGTTTATCTTGTTTGCAAATTCCTCGGCGTCCCTCTGCGAGCCCAGCCCGGTAACGACCGCGCTGTTTCCGGTTATGGCGGTCTGTACGGTGGGCGCGGATATCATGGCGTCATCCATCCAAATAGATATCTTTTGCCCGACAAGCTCGGCGGTCGCCGCCGAAAACTTCGCGCCGCCCTCATCGGTAAATTCGAGATTAACGACGTAATCGTCGGTGGCGTCGTCGTAAGCGGCGGTCGCGCTTTTAACGTCAGCAGAGCCGGTGAGGATCACGTCGTCCTCATCCTCGCCCCGACAGAACCTGAACAGTCCCCTCTCGCAAAGCCCGTGGACGGTTTTTTCCACGTCCATCTCTTTTGCGTTCTCCGCGGTAAACCTGACCTGAAACTCACCCGAAACGCGGTCAAATTCAACTTTGCCGTCGTTGCCGTAAAAGGCTATCCGCTTTTCAAGCACCGTCTTGACCGCTTCGGCTTCCCGGTCGGTCACCGCGCCGGAAACATCGGCGGTAAGGATAAATTCCACGCTTGTCCCGCTTTTGGCGTTTTTGCGTTTTCCGCCTTCATCCTCAACCTCGCCGCAGCCCGCGGCAACGAGCAAAAAGACCGCCGCCAAAGCCGCGCAAACGAGTTTTTTCAATTTCATCGGAAATCCTCCGTAAATTCATGCGCTTTATTCAGTAATTATACTAAATTTTCACCGTAAAGTCAATTATTCTTTCTCGCGTATTATCTTTTCGAGCGCGGCGTATTTCACCGCCACCGTAAGCACCTTCGCCGCCGCTTTAACCTCATCGGCGCTCGGATAGGTCGGCGCGATTCTGAGGTTTGAATCCTCGGGGTCTTTTCCGTAGGGGTAGGTCGCTCCCGCGGGGGTGAGGCTCAGTCCCGCCGCGGCGCAAAGCTCATACGTGCGTTTAGCGCAGCCCGGCAAAACGTAAAGACTGATAAAATACCCGCCCTTCGGGGTGTTCCAACGCGCTATGCCAAGCCCCGAAAGACTGTTGTCAAACTCGGAAAGTACGTTTTGAAACTTCGGGCGCAGTATCTCGGCGTGCGCGCGCATATGCTCTTTTAACTCCTCTATCGAATGTAAAAGCCGCGCGTGGCGAAGCTGATTCAGCTTATCCGGACCTATGGTCTGAAAACGCATACGCCCTTTAAGCATGGCGACGACCTCCGGGCTTCCCGCCTCAACCGCGACGCCCGCGCCGGGGAAGGTTATCTTCGAGGTCGAAGCGAAGATTATCGGCAAATCGGGGTTGCCCGCGCGTTCGCATTCGCTGTATAGGTTGAGTAAGCGGTCGCCGTCGTCGGTCAAATCGTGTACGGCGTAGGCGTCGTCCCAAAAGATGTGAAAATCTTTTGCCGCGGGGCGCAATCGCGCAAAGCGGCGGACGACCTCATCCGAATAGGTTATACCCTCGGGGTTTGAATATTTCGGAACGCACCATATACCCTTTACCTTTTCGTCCTTAACGAGCTCCTCGACCGCGTCCATATCCGGTCCGTCGGCGTGAAGCGGTATGCTTATCATCTCGAAGCCGAAATACTCGGTTATGGCGAAATGGCGGTCGTAGCCCGGCGCCGGGCAAAGGAATTTTCGCCCGCTTTCTAATGCCCACGGCTTATCACCGAGCCCGTGCGTCATACCCTGGGATATCGTATCAAACATCATATTGAGCGAGGAATTGCCGCCGACTATCATCTGCTCGGGCGGCATTCCGAGTATGGCGGCAAAAAGGTTTTTAAGCTCGGTAAGACCGTCGAGTCCGCCGTAGTTGCGGCAGTCTATCCCGTCTATGTTCTTAAAACCCGTATCGTTGCCTACAAGGTCAAACAGCTTCGCGCTTATATCCATATTGTCCTTACCGGGCTTTCCTCTGGACATATCAAGCGTAAGATGTCTCGCCTTTAATTCTTCATATTCTGTTTTTACAAGGTTCCACTGCTCTTGCAGTTCGCTCGCGTTCATTTCGGTATACTTAACCATGTAAAAATACTCCTTAAATTCCGTCGGCGCGCGTCACGCGCGCACATAAAATAATAATAGCCTATATAATATAATATATTTACGCGAATTTTTCAAGAGTTATGTGCCGTAGGCGGACAAAAAACCTCACTTTTTTCAAAATTTCTCTTGACAAACGCGTTTTTCGGGTGTATTATCCGAATATAAAAGCAAACCCGCGATTAAGAATAGTAGCGTAAGCCTTGTGTTAAAGAGAGCGGCCGGGCGGTGGAAAGGCTGTAACAAAACCTTGCGTGAATGGACTTATGAGGGCAACCGAAAAGCGTAAGCTTAGTAGCAGTTGACGGTTTGTACCCGTTACAGTACAGCGCGCATTTACCGTGCGCGACAGAGCGGATGATTTTTCATCAATAAGGGTGGCACCGCAGGATGTGTTTTCACAGTCTTGTCCCTATGTAGGGATAAGACTGTTTTTTTATAATCGGAGGCGTTTATGTTTATACTCGTAAAGCGATGGCGAAAGCCGGCAAAGTAAAGAAACCGACAGTAAAACAAACCGAAAACAAAACTTTTAACGGAGGAAAACACTATGAAAAACGAAAATATACCCTATAAAATTTATCTTGACGAAAGCGAAATGCCGAAAAGTTGGTACAATATGCGCGCCGATATGAAAAAGAAACCGGCGCCGCTGCTCAACCCCGGTACGGGCGAGCCGATGACGGCGAAGGAGCTCGGCGCGGTCTTCTGCGATGAGCTTGTCGCGCAGGAGCTTGACGATACCACGCCGTTCATCGAAATACCCGAGGAGATACGCAATTTTTATAAAATGTACCGCCCCTCTCCGCTCGTTCGCGCCTACTGCCTTGAAGAAAAGCTCGGCACGCCGGCGAAAATCTATTACAAATTCGAGGGCAACAACACCTCGGGCAGTCATAAGCTCAATTCCGCGATAGCCCAGGCGTATTACGCCAAAAAGCAGGGACTTAAAGGCGTTACCACCGAGACCGGCGCCGGTCAGTGGGGTACGGCGCTTTCAATGGCTTGCTCGTATTTCGGACTTGACTGTAAGGTGTTTATGGTTAAATGCTCTTATGAGCAAAAGCCCTTCCGCCGCGAGGTAATGCGTACCTACGGCGCCGACGTTACTCCCTCTCCGAGTGAGACCACCAATATCGGCAAAAAGATTTTAGCCGAACATCCGGGAACGACCGGCAGTCTCGGCTGTGCGATTTCCGAGGCGGTCGAGGTCGCCGTCGGCAGCGAGGGTTACCGCTACGTGCTCGGAAGCGTATTGAATCAGGTATTGCTTCACCAGTCGGTAATAGGTCTTGAAACCAAGGCGGCGCTCGATAAATACGGCATTACACCCGATATGATAATCGGTTGCGCGGGCGGCGGCTCGAATCTCGGCGGTCTTATCGCTCCCTTTATGGGCGAGAAGCTGCGCGGCGAGGCTGATTACAGAATCATCGCGGTTGAACCGGCTTCCTGCCCGAGCTTTACACGCGGCGTTTACGCTTACGATTTCTGCGATACCGGCATGGTTTGCCCGCTCGCTAAAATGTATACGCTCGGCAGTGACTTTATCCCCTCTCCGAACCACGCCGGCGGTCTTCGCTACCACGGTATGAGCAGTACCCTTTCAGAGCTCTACGACCAGAAGCTTATGGAAGCAAGAAGCGTTGTTCAGACCGACGTTTTCGAGGCGGCGGAGTATTTTGCAAGGGTCGAGGGCATCCTGCCCGCCCCGGAAAGCTCTCACGCTATCCGCGTTGCGATAGACGAAGCGCTCAAATGTAAAGAAACCGGCGAGGAAAAGACCATAGTATTCGGCCTTACCGGCACGGGTTATTTCGATATGGTGGCTTATGAGAAATTCCATAACGGCGAAATGACGGATTACATCCCCACCGATGAGGACCTCGCCGCGGCAAGAGCAAAGCTGCCAAAAATAGACGTTAGACGTTAGACAACAGACGTCAGACAATAGAAACGCGGGCGGATATCATCCGCCCGTTTTTGTTTTGTGCGCGCCGCACGTTTCTTTCGGGCGATTGATAATCGCCCCTACAAATGGTCAATATAGATTGATATACCGTAGGGGCGGATATCATCCGCCCGCAATTTATTTTCGTGCCTTTGGCACACCTTAATTATTCATTATTCATTATTCATTA
>JAFZIW010000135.1 GCA_017554125.1 Clostridia bacterium
ATCTTATCGCCATCGTTGAATTCGGGTATTGCGTATTCTCTGAATTCAGAGCCGTCTTCTCTGTAAGCCGGATGTGAATAACTCTCGTAAACTATCGGATTGCCGTTTGCGGGGGTGAAATACATACCGTCAAAGTTATTCGCGATAATCTTTACAACCGCTTGTGACTCACAGCCCATATAATTGAACGTGTAGCGGTTTTCGCCAACAGTCCAGGGGTTCACATACTGATCGGAGTAAACGTTTATATAACGGTTATGCTCGATCGGAATAATATCGCCGGATTCGGATTCAAAAATCATTTCATCGGCCTGTGCATCATATCTTGCGGTGTATTCAACAGTGCCGACTGTTCTGTCAACGTATGTAACACGGAGTATATCGCCGCTATCGATCCACGGAATGTCATAAACGTCATTTTCAGCCCACGGTTCATGATGCATATGGGTGCCCTCAAGATATACCGTTTCATTTGCAGGAATGTATTCTATCGAAGCCACCGGATTTGCCTTTACGGTGCAGGTAGCGGCGGTGGCATGTCCCATATACTCAACGAAATACTCGTTTCCGGGGCCTATTTGCCACGCATTACCTTCTTCCTGATCTGAGCTCGTGAAAACGTCTTCCCAAATACGCAACGGTTCTTTACCTTCCGCCGCAAATATAATATCACCAAATTCATCATATTTGGCAAAGTATACTGTCTCGGCGTCAGTCTTATCAACCACTATCAGTCGATCACCCGCGTTAAAATCGGGCTCATAATAAATATCGCGTTCATAATAATCGCTGTAATAACTGTCAGCGCCTTCAAATACTACAGGTTCGGTAGCGGGTATAAAGCGTATCTCTTTAACGGGGTTTTCAATGATCGTTACATCATAAGTATAGGTTACGCCTTTGTAAAAGATATAGAGTTCGTTACCTGTGCCGATCTCCCACGGATTATAATATTGATCGTCGGTAAAACGAACGTCCCAGGGGCTGAAGGTATCGCCGGTGCTCTCATCCCTGAAGATCCAGCCTTCTTCCTCATCGGTCGTGAGAATATATTCGGCGCTGGTGTTATCCTTATTGTATATTGTTAATTTATCGCCAATTTCTTGTGTCGGATAATTATAGCGTGTATACTCGGCTTCACCGTAATAATTATCAATATAAGAGTCTCTGCCCTCAATAAGCACTATGGGTTCAGCCGGAGTATATTCAATTGACGCTATCGGATTCTCTATGACGGTAGCATACAGGGTATACTTGCTGCCCATATACTCAACGAAGTATTCATTTTTATCGCCGACTACCCACGGTATTTCACGCTGGTTCTGATATATTGAAACATCATTCATAGAAATGATATCTTCATCATCCGCCATAAATATCATACTGTATTTATCACAAACATAGGTCTTTTCAGCACCGTATTTATCAATGACAATGAGCTTATCGCCATCTTCAAACTCAGGATTGTAATAATAATAAGCGTCATCCCAGAAATCGTAATACGTATCGCCCTCGTAGTAAACCGGGGGATTTGCCGGCTCATAGCGGATGCCCTTTACGGGGTTTTCAACTATATTCACGCGAACGTTGTTGGACTCGTTATCCTTATAAGTCACAAACATAAAGTTGCCGTCGCCTAATTCCCACTGACCGCTGCGTGATCTATGGAGTCCCCCGTCTATATCATATTGATCGGGCAACTCTTCATAATTATTGCTTACGTCATAAAAACCGTTGTAGTATTGACCGTTATAAACACCTTGGACATACGTATAAGATACGGTCGTATGAGTATCGGAAAATGTAACGTTCAGCAAATCACCGTCTTGAAAATCGGGTAAACCATAGTTATAGAAAGGATTGCCCTGACCGTCGGTATCCCAGTAACCGTTAGTATTCTCATATATTTCAATTTCACGAACCGGAATATAAACGAGATCCTCGATCGGATTTTCAACTATGGTCACCTGAACGGGTGCTGTTTTGCCCAAATACTCAACATAAAAGTAGTTATTGTCGCCGAGCGTAAAATGATTATCGTATTGATAGTCAAACATCCGGACATCTCTATCGGGTATATAGTCGCCGCCATCAGAATAATAGCCAAATTCCGGATCATATCTTAAAGTATAATCAACCGAACCTCTGCCGTCATTATAATTAACGGTTAGAACGTCAGGATAATCGCCCAGATATCTTATATGTGAATAACGGAAGAATTCATGACCCTCTACGTCAATATCGATCTGACCGTTTGTTTCAGAATAATACACGATCGGCCTACCGGACTTGTAAGAAATAGAATCAACCGGGCTTGGAATTATCTTAGCGGTAACCGGCGTTCTTATTTGGCCGGCAACATATACAACGTAGAAAGTATACTCGCCGCCGACGACCCAGTGCTCTTCTCCCTGATTGTCATACTTTGTAACGTCCTGCCACTGCAACAGTTTCTCGTCGCCGTTGATAAAGTAAATCTCACCGTCGATCCAATCGGCAACGAAATCCTTTTGCGAACCGTCGCTGTAATGCACGGTAAGGGTATCGCCCTGTGAAAAGTTTATATTATACGCAGTATAACTTTCACCGGTTGAATCGTCAAAACGGGTTTCTGCATTTTGACCCTCATAGAACACGTAAGCATTAGGATCGGCGGGGGTAAAATCAATTGAAGTTACCGTAACCGCAAATGCAGAAAACGGCACTAAAGATAAGATTAGTGCCGTAACCAGTAGAAACGAAATAATTTTCTTCATAAAAAAACCTCCGTTTTCTTTATAGTTTTATTTGATTGTAACATAACAAAACGCAAATGTAAAGAAAATAGACAAAAATGTAATATTTACATAATCAATATTTGACTTTCGCTACGGTAACGCCGTTTTCACCCTCGCCGAAAACGCCGAGGCGGTAACTCTTTATACTCTTATGTCGCTTTAAATGGTCCTGAACAGCCTTACGCAGAATACCGGTGCCCTTTCCGTGGATTATCCTTATATCGGTAATACCAGATAGCACGGCGTTATCTATGTATCGGTCAAGCTCGATTATTGCCTCATCGCTAGCCATACCGCGGATGTCTATCTCACCGGGGACCGAACGGTTTTCGCGCGAAGTAACGCCGGTCACAGTGCGCGGCGCCCGCTTTGATTTAACGGTATCGGTATTTGCTTTTCTCAGATCGTCAAAAGGCACCCAAAGGCGGACCGCACCGGAAGAAACGTATACTCTGTTCCCTTTTTGGTCGGTCTTTAATACCGTTGCTTTGCCCGAAAGAGTTGTTACAAAAACTGTTTCATCAACATTCGGGAAAGAATCAAGTCTTTCGCCCGCTTCCATTACTACAACGGGATCGGCGTTTTCCTCGATATTTTTGAGATTATGCTTATATGCCGCACGGGCTTTTTCGATACTCTCGGCGGCGTTTTGCACGTTTAATTGCTTTTTTATATCTTCAAGTTCGTTCAGCAGCGCGGCTGATTCCCTGCGGGTCCGCTCAAGTATTTGCGTTGCCTGCTCGCGCGCGTTATCGATCGTTTTCTGCTTCTTCAGTTCAAATTCTTTTTCAAGCTCCTCAAGTCTTTTTTTCTCGCCGGAAAGCTTGGCTTTAACCGCAGCGATCTCTTCGGCGTCGTGCTCAGCGGTGTAGCGCGCCTTTTGAAGCGATGATACAACTCTTTCAAAACGCGTATCGTCATCCGATAACTGTGCCTTTGCTGCCGCTATGATGTCTTCGGAGATGCCGAGCCGCGATGATATGGCAAAGGCGTTGGAACGTCCGGGAACGCCAACAATCAGTCGGTATGTAGGTTTAAGCGTTTTTACATCAAATTCGCATGAAGCGTTTTCAACGCGCTCGGTATCTATTGCAAAGGCTTTCAGTTCCGGGAAATGTGTCGTTACCGCGGTCTTAGCACCAACGGTCAGCAGTTTAATTATGATGGCTTTAGCGAGCGCCGCGCCCTCGACCGGATCGGTGCCGGCGCATAATTCATCAAGCAAAACAAGGGTCTTATCATCCGCCTCGTTAAGTATTTTTACGATATTTACCATATGCGAAGAAAAGGTCGAAAGGGATTGAGCAATACTTTGTTCATCGCCGATATCGGCAAACACCTTATTGAATATTGATACGGTGCTACCGTCGTCAGCCGGGATCATCATACCGCACATGGTCATAAGGGTAAGCAGACCGATAGTTTTAAGGGTTACTGTTTTTCCGCCGGTGTTGGGACCGGTAATTATAAGCGAATCATAATGAACGCCAAGCTCAACGGTTATCGGAACTACGCTCTTTTTGGAAATGAGCGGGTGTCTTGCCCGCTTTAAATAGATGTTGCCTTTATCATTAAGCGTCGGTAAAACCGCACCTGATTTATAGGCGTATTTTGCCCTGGCAAATATAACGTCAAGCGATATGAGCGCTTCGTATGAAGATAAAATACTATCGGCAAATTCACCGCAAACGGCAGATAATTCGGCTAATATGCGAGCTATTTCATCCGCCTCTTTAGCCTCTAAAACTCTAATTTCGTTATTGGTTTCAAGGACGGCTATGGGTTCGATAAAAAGAGTTGATCCGGAGGATGAAGTTCCGTGAACTATACCTTTGATCTCGCTTTTATATTCCTGCTTTACGGGCACAACAAACCTGCCCTCACGTTGGGTAATAACGGCATCCTGCAGGTATTTTGCCTGTGATGAGCGCACTATCTTTTCGAGAGTTTCACGTATCTTACCCGCTTTTGAAACAATTTTTCTCCTGATATCATAGAGTGTGTCCGAAGCGTTATCGGCAACCTCGTTAGGTCCGGCGATAGCCGAAAAAATCTTATCTTCAAGATACTTATTTGGTGTTAGCGTGTTAAAATACCCGGATAAGCTATTACCAAGATCTGAAGTATTCCCCTGCCACGATTTAAGGTTTCTGATACTTTTCAGAACGGTTCCGATTTCAAGCAGTTCAGCGCAACCGAGGGCTGCCTGGCGGCGCGCGCGTTCAAGCGGCTCGCCTACGTTCTTTGCGTTACCGAAAGACGGTGAGGAATATCTCGCTAAAAGCTTATAGGCGGTATCTGTTTGAGATAGGAGCGTTTTAACATGCTCGATATCGTTACTCGGGCGCAAGGATAAAACCGAAAGTTTACCGTCATCGGTGACGGCTTCTTCGGCAAGCTGAGTTAAAACGTTATCAAGTTCAAGAATTTTGATCTGGTGTTCAAATGCGTTATCCATATTTTCTCCCTAAATCACCGAATGATAAAACTCAAGCGTAGCAAACCTATGCTCCGATTGAAAAACAAGATACCTTTCGGTGATCTTTTCAAGCGTTTTGATATCCTTGTCAGGTATCTCAAAACCGTATAGGTTTTCAAGTTTTGAATAAATAATGTGCCGCATTGCCTTTAAAACGGTAAGATTAAGAGCGGTGCAGTTTGGCTTTTTGCAGTTTTCGCAATAGATACTGCCGTTATCGAAACTGAAATACATTGTTTTATCTTCAAATTGCCCGCAGTCGGCGCAGGCTATAAGCGAAGGTGAGTAGCCGGAAAGAGCGCAAATCCGCAATTCCGTTATTGCCTTTATTAGCACCGGGTCACGCTTTTTTTCGGTTATGTAATAAAGGGAGTTGAGTATAACCCTTAAAAACTCTTCGGCAGTTTCATCGTGAGGACCGAAAAACGCGCAAAGCTCGCAAAAATATTGTGCTACCGCGAGGGTCACAACGTCGCTGCCGGCGCCGAAAAACACCTTGTTTGCACTGGCTTCAACAATTTTGTAAGTATCCCCGGTTTTATCGATATTAAAATTTGAATACGCAAGAAGCCCTGTAGCAGAGCCGCGGCGGCTTTTAACGCTTTTTGCACCAACGGCAAAAGCCCTTATCACGCCCATATCGCGTGTCATAAGGGTCAAAAGCCGGTCGTTATCCCCGATCGCCGTTTCCTTTATTACAAGAGCATCCGTTGAAAAGCGAATTTTCATCCACCGCCTTATATTCGAGATTCCTTTGATTTACGTAATCAAGATATACTTCCGGTTTTCCGGAAATAATGAATTTAAGCCATAACTTTTCAGTTTGCATTAAACGCACCGCCTTACAAAATTATTGTTTGCGGCGGCTTAATGGTTATAGTATGAAAAATCAGGTAATTTGATCAAGACCGAGCGAACGGATCATACCTTCACGGTTGCGCCAATCCTCCTTGACCTTTACCCAGAGCTTTAAAAGGACTTTTGTTCCGAAAAAATCCTCGATATCGTGCCGTGCAAGCGTTCCAACACGTTTGAGCATCAAACCATTTTTACCGATAATTATGCCTTTATGCGATTCGCGTTCACAGTAAATAACCGCCTCAACGTTGATGACCGGCTCGCCAGCGGCTGTATCGGTTTCAAAAAAGCGTTCAATATCGACCGCGATGCCGTGCGGAACTTCCTTATCAAGAAGCATCAAGAGTTTTTCGCGTATCATTTCCGCAACAAGGGTTTTTTCTGGCTGATCGGTAAAACTGTCCGGTTCAAAATAGTGCGGTGAATCCTTTAAAAAAGCGGACAGTTCGCTTAAAAGAATATCAACGCCTTCGCCGGTCTTTGCGGACAAAGGCACTACCGCGGTAAAATCAAAGTTTTTGCTGTAAGCGCTGATAATTTCAAACAGCACGTCCTTTTTGGGGAGAAGATCGATTTTGTTGATAACAAGTATGCACGGTAGCTTTTTTGCCGATATTTCTTTAAGTAAAGTTAATTCCGCCGACGGTAGACATTCGGCATCGATTTTAAAAGGTGGAACAGCATCAACAACGAGCACAGCCGCGTCAACGTCGCTTATGCCCGAATAGATCACCTTGTTCATTTTGGTATCAAGAAGATTGTGCGGTTTATGAAAACCGGGGGTATCAATAAAAACATACTGGTCTTCCCCCTCGGTCAGAACGCCCAAAATGCGTGTTCGGGTGGTTTGCGGTTTATTTGAAACAATAGCCACCTTTTGACCGATAAGCTTATTGATTAGCGATGATTTTCCTACGTTTGCCCTGCCGAGCAAAGCGATAAACGCTGATTTTTGAGCCATAATCTACCCCTTGTTTTCGGGCAACCCGATCATATTCATAACAGTTTCCTCGTGATTGCGCATTACTGTTTTTTCCTTTTTGGAATTAACGTGATCGTAACCAAGCAAATGTAATACCGAATGAACGGTTAGGTATGCAATCTCGCGGCTGACGCCGTGCCCGAACTTTTCGCCCTGCGCTACTGCGTGTTCTGCGGATATCACAACGTCACCGAGCATAAAAGCGCCGGTCTCGGGGTTTTTATCGTAAACGCCGTTCTCACCTAAAGGAAATGATAAAACGTCCGTTGCCGCATTTATACCGCGGCAATCATTATTGATTTCTTTGATTCTCGAATCATCAACGATTGTAACCTCGATCTCCGCGTTGCCGCCGAATTGTTCCGCTTTAAGAGTTGCGGTGCAGGCGGTTTTTATAAGCCGCCGGATATCTGGAGTGATATCGCACTTTTTCTGCTTATTATAAATCGTTACTTTTACGGACATTTTCCCCTCCGTGTTTTTCGTATGCTTTTATTATTTCCTGCACAAGTCTGTGGCGGACAACATCCTTGCCGGATAGCGTTATAACGGCAATATCATCGATGCCTTTAAGTATCTTCATTGCAGTTTTTAAGCCCGAACGCTTACCGTCGATCAGATCAATCTGGGTAATATCGCCGGTAACAACGGCTTTGGAATTAAAACCAAGCCGCGTTAAAAACATTTTCATTTGCTCGTTTGTTGTGTTCTGAGCCTCGTCAAGGATTATAAAACTGTCGTCAAGCGTTCTGCCGCGCATATATGCAAGCGGCGCAACCTCAATATCGCCGCGCTCCTGGCACTTTTGGAAGTTTTCGGCGCCAAGCATTTCAAAGAGCGCATCATAAAGGGGCCTCAGATACGGGTCTATTTTCTGTTGAAGATCGCCCGGCAAAAAACCGAGTTTTTCGCCCGCCTCAACCGCCGGTCTCGTAAGGATAATACGGTTTACCTTTTTTGCCCTGAAGGCGTTCACCGCCTCGGCAACAGCGAGATAGGTCTTGCCGGTGCCGGCGGGTCCTATGCCTAATGTAACGGTATTATTGGCGATAGCGTCAACATACTTTTTCTGCCCTATCGTTTTAGGTTTCACAGGTTTACCCTTTGATGTTACGCAAATGCAGTTGGAATCAAGCACTGAGGCAATTTTATCCTCTTCGCCGTCCGCAACGGAATTTATAACGAAATCAACGCGCTGTAAGGTAATGGCTTCACCCTTTTCAACCATCATTATAAGGCAGTTAAGGGCTTTTACAGCCCTTGAAACCTGGATCTCATCACCCGAAACCCGTATGTTTTCCGAATGATAGGTAACGTTAACTCCGTATTCCTTTTCAATTATTTTGATATTTTCATCAAAGTTGCCGAACAGGTTAACAAGTTGACCGATACGGCTTACGTCTATAAACTGCTCCAATTTATCACTTCCCGTATAAAGTATTATACTTTAAATATTATTCGTTGTCAATTTTTTGTGAGGTAATAATTTTCGCCTCTTTCGCAATGTTTTCATCGCAAAAAAACTTATGAATTACTGTTACTCTGCTTGAATCGGTCACAAATTCGGTAGAAAGCGGGATATACCCGCTGATATCTTCCCCGGTTATATATTCGTTAAGTTGTGCCGATAGTTTTTCTATCAGTTCATCGCGACTGTATGTTTTAACTTCGGTATCATAGTAATCGCCGGTTTTGGTATAGACGACTACAGGTATTTTTTTACCGAAAAGCGTTGCGTATTCCTTCTTATAGCTATACAACTGCGGCGGTCTGTTTTTACCGATAAAAAGCGGAATCTTAATCCCTAAAACTTCAACTACCCGGTCGATAGTCTTTTTACCGTTTAAAACTTTGTTATCAACCTCAAAACACTCGCTTTCTCTATACTCTTTTTCTATCTGTGCGGTGATAACAGCGCTGCTCTTTACAAAAGTTGTGCTGAAGCTGTCTTCAATAATCCCGGATACGAGAATATCGCCTTTATGAACGCTTTCGCCAACCTTAACTGTAACGTTACCGGATGCTGCGTCGATCTTTTTAATTATGCCGTCACATCCGGCAACGAGATTTGACGGTAATTCATCCATACTCTCTGGTGCCTGAATCTCGCGGACGTTAACGTTAAGAACGCATCCCTCAATATTGAGCGAAGCCCAGGAAAGATCGTTTCGGGCAAGAATGAGCGTTTGCGCATCGTTTTTTGAATCGATATCTTTCTTTTTCGTTATTTCGGTAATACCGATCTCTTTTAAGGTCAACAGTATTTCTCTTTGCGATACTTTCAGGTTACCGTTAACGTTAATGATCCAGATAAAGCCGCCCAGATAATTCATCATAAATATAAAGATAAGCGCACCTATGGCTAAACCGGCGCGCCTGTGATATTTTCGGATAAAAAACGGAAGACCGAACTTTTTCAATATATGAACGCCGACACCGGTGTTTTTCCGCAGTTTTCTGATCCTTTTAAAATCCTTTGCCGGCATTTTACAGGTAATCGTTCCGGCACGGTATCTAAGATCCCATACGGATATTCTTTCGCGGTTAATTCTACTTAAAATTTGCTCGGATGAAACACCGGAGAACTTAACCGTTATAAAACCTCTTAAAAATCTTAATAAAAGTATAATCATTGTTTCACCTATAAAAATCAACGGAATCAATTTTACCGGTAACAGTTATAAACGAACCGTCAAACACCGGGATATCAAGCGCTTCGCCGAATACCGTTATATAACCCTCGGCCGTTTTAATTTTTACGTAATCGTTCTTAAACTCATCTATTCCTTTGCAACCCTCGAGGTCAATTTCCTTGTTAGAAAATATCTCTATATGCGTTTTGCCCATCGAACGGACATTTTCAACCGGTCGTGCGCATTTTAAAAGTCTCAGCTTATTATCTTTATTGCTTGTGAATCTGAACTTGCCCAAGATACCCACTCCATTACCTGATAAAATCTATGTGATTTTCATTAAAATAATGCCGGAATCATATTATTTACGGGGTGGTATTTACGAAAGATAAAAGGCGGATCGGTGAATATTTAAGCCTTTTTGCGGCAATATTTCTTATCGGGCTGATAATCAGCAAGCCGGACCTTTGCTCTTCGGGCGCCGCAACAGGGCTTAAAATATGCGCGGATATCATAATACCTTCATTATTCCCTTTCACCGTGCCGGTCCTTTTCTTAATAAACTCTAATGCTTTTATAAAATGCAAACGAAAGTTCCTATACATCTTTTTGCTTTCGATGCTCGGCGGTTATCCAATTGGTGCTAAAATGTTAAGCGACTTAAACGGTAAAGATCCCGCTTACAAAGAACATATTAAAAAAGCATTGCCGTATTTTGTTAACGCCGGACCGGCGTTTATAGTAATAGCGGTAGGAAAAGGTATACTGAAAAGCGTTAAAATCGGATATATGCTTTTGGCAGCTCACTGTATCGCCTCGATTATCTGTGCTCTGATATTTATTCCGCGAATAATTATTATGAACCGAAAGAACGATAACGAAATTTCCGGAATATCGGCGGCGGATAACTTTGTTTTAAGCGTTAAAAACGCCTCGGGTGCGGTGCTTTCGATCTGTTCTTATGTAGTGATATTTTCGGTGATCAACAAATATCTGATTTCCTTTTGCGGATCGTTTGGCGCCATCAAGCCGCTTATATACGTTACAGAGATAACAACAGCGGTGAACAGCACAAAGAATATTTACCTAATTTCATTTCTGCTGGGATTCTCCGGCTTTTCGGTCATAGCACAGGTATATTCGGTCGCCGGTAATGTTAAAGCGCCCTTGTTTAAGTTTATTGCCGTAAGGACGATGCACGGAATTTTATCGGCAATACTGATGAAGGTGTTTTTGAATTTATTCAATGTAACAGTAACTGCAATGTCTGCAGGGACAAATGGCATAAATACGCCCGCAGTAAACGATGGCGCACTCGGCTTCTCCTTAGCAATAATGGCGCTATTATTTATAATAAACGTCAGTAGTAAAAAATTTAGTGGAAATATAGTAAAAGATGTGCTATAATATTTTGAAATCGGCGTAAGGGGTGTTATTATTGGCGGCAAAATTATTTGATAGATCGCTTAAAAAGTCTTGCCTTTGGTGCGCTTACGGCAAGAAATCCGAGTATACTAACGAGGTGTTTTGCATCAAGCGCGGTGTTACATACGCCGATAGTTATTGCAGAAAGTATAAATATGACCCGTTAAAACGAACTCCTGATAATAAAACCATAAGCAAAGATTACAACGCCGATAGTTTTTCGCTGTGATCCGGTAATGAATCCATGATAAGGAGGGTTGCGCGGTGGATAATATCAAGACAATTACTAAAAACAAAAAAGCATATCACGAATACTTTGTTCTTGAAAGCTACGAAGCCGGCATCTCTCTTTCAGGCACTGAGGTCAAATCACTTCGCGCCGGCGGCGTTAATTTAAAAGACGCGTGGTGCGATATTGTAAAGGGCGAGCTTATTATCAAGCAGATGCACATCAGCCCTTACGATCACGGCAATATATTCAATAAGCCGGCAATGAGGGATAGAAAGCTTCTTATGCATAAACGCGAAATTATGAAGCTTTTAGGCACAATTAAACAGCAGGGTTTAACGCTTGTGCCTTTATCTGTGTATTTTAAGGGTTCGCTTGTAAAAATCCAGGTCGGTCTCTGCAAAGGTAAGCAGTTGCATGATAAACGCGCGGTTGCCGCTAAACGCGACGCCGACCTTGCAATAAGCAGAGCCATGAAAGAGCAACAACGGTAATTTGGGGGCGTAAAGGTTTCGACAGGGGCTTTGAACCGCCGGAAGCGAGCAGCGGTGCAGAACCGCTTTAAAATCTGCAATTATAAATTAACTGACAACAATAAAGTTGCTCTTGCTGCCTAATTAGGCAGCCGTCTGATATAAGAGGACCGCGGCTTATATCGGGCGTCACACAGCGGTAAATGTGAACGGCGGGCCGCCCTGACCGCCGTCATAAATCAAGGGCTACCGAAATATATGCTTTGATATTTGAGTGTATATAGAGGGAATCCAATCAAATATCTGCGCTCGGAGATGCCGACGGGGATCGGTTTTTGGACGGGGGTTCGATTCCCCCCGCTTCCACCAAAAAGAGAACATCGCGCCTTTTGGTGCGGTGTTCTCTTTTCTGTCTATTCAAGTAAGGGGGGAATCGAAAAGGACGGTTTGCGCAGCAAATCGCAACCTTTCGGTGAACGGTTGCGAAGTCCGTGGGCGTGTAGCCGCGACGGTCGCGGCGTAGCGATTCCCCCCGCTTCCACCAAAAATAGAAAGTCGCACTTTTGTGCGGCTTTCTATTTTTCTGCAAATCAAGTAATGGGGAATCGAAAAGGACGGTTTGCGCAGCAAATCGCAACCTTTCGGTGAACGGTTGCGAAGTCCGTGGGCGTGTAGGCGCGACATTCGTGCCGTGGCGATTCCCCCCGCTTCCACCAAAAAGAGAACATCGCGCCTTTTGGTGCGGTGTTCTCTTTTCTGTCTATTCAAGTAAGGGGGGAATCGAAAAGGACGGTTTGCGCAGCAAATCGCA
>JAFZIW010000136.1 GCA_017554125.1 Clostridia bacterium
GTTTTTCGGTTTTGAAGAGGGATACGGCGGCGGTCAGCACCTTTTGGTTTACGGTTTGTCGCCCGAGGTCGTGGCAAGCGAGCCGCGTTTCCCCGAGATGTCTCTTGCCGAGATATATGATTTTGTGCATAAAAACAAGGGCTTTCTGGCGTTTGCTCATCCGTACCGCGACCTTGCCGACGCAAAGATGAAGAATTATCCCGATATACGTTACGGCGACGCCATTGAGGTTTTCAACGCCGGAAATTCACCGGAAAGTAATCGCCTGGCGGCGGAATTTGCAAAAAAGACCGGAGTACGTACAATAGCCGGAAGCGATACTCATAACATAAATTCTTTCGGACAGGGCGGCCTCGTGTTTTCAAGGCGGCTTTACAGTTCCGAAAATCTTGTGGAAGATTTATTCGCAAACCGTTATGAATTAATTATAACAGAACAGTTTTGAAAATCGGGATTTTACGGAGAAACTGATGAAAATTAAGAAACCTGTAAAGTTAATAATCATAATTCTTTTAAGTCTTGCGGTAATCGGCACGGCGGCGCTTTTTATGATTAACGTTTACGTTAAATCCGCGGTGCGGCAGAGAATACTGTCGTCTGACGCTGCCGCAAAGCTTCGTGATGTTGATTGCATTATTGTGCTCGGCTGTCAGGTAAAAGGCGACGGCAGTTTAAGTCCCATGTTAAGGGACAGACTGATAACAGCGGTCAAACTGTATAACGAGGGAGCGGCGCCGAAGCTTCTTATGAGCGGCGACCACGGTCAAAAGGAGTATAATGAGGTTGGCGCGATGAAAAAATACGCGACCGAAAACGGCGTTTTGTCGGCGGATGTTTTTATGGACCACGCGGGATTTTCCACCTATGAAACGGTCTATCGCGCAAAGGAAATTTTTAAGGCGAAAAAGGTGATAATCGTAACGCAGGAATATCATCTGTACCGCGCTTTGTATATAGCAAAGCGGCTCGGTCTGGACGCTTACGGCGTTTCCTGCGACCTTAACGCCTACGCCGGACAGTCCGCCCGCGATTTGCGCGAGATATTTGCAAGAGACAAGGACTTTTTCAAATGTATATTTAAGCCCGAGCCGACCTATTTAGGCGACCCGATACCCATTTCCGGCAACGGGGATCTGACCGACGATTACGGCTATAAAAAAGCGGAGGAAAGCATGAAAGAAATAAAGATAAGCAGGGTAAGTTTCAGCCCCGGTTACGGCGATATGCTCGGCGCCTATCACGGGTGCGAGCTTAGAAAAGAGAAAGACGGTCGCTGGATATGCGTTTGCCGTGACCGTGAGGCCCATTGCGAGCCGACGGTCGTAACCGTTTACTGCGTTTCTGACGAAGCGGTCGCGCGGTTTGAGGAGTTTATAAAGGAAAGCGGTATTTTCGCGCTTGAAAACCGCCCGGAAAGCAATTTGTTTATGACCGATTACAGCCCGTGGAGTTGGGATATCGATTACGATACCGTCTTTTCCGGGAAAACCGAGCGCAGATATTTCAGTTTAGGGGAATATAGGCGGTATTCGGGAAGAGATTATGAATTACTGCGCGAGCTTGAAAGGCGTTTTCTCGCTTTACGCGGCGAAAAGATATCGGAAACAAGAGAAGACAAACAATGATAAGCAAAGCGGCGGGTCCCCCCGCCGCGATTGCCTGAAACGGAGAATCACTTTATGAAAAAAATCAAATTGCGTTTGGTTTGTATTTTGCTGACCTTTACGGTGTGCGTCGGCGTAATTTTCGGCGCGCCCATAAAGGCTGTCGCCTTGCCAAAAGCGCAGACGCGTACGGTTATGTTCTATCTTGCCGGCGCCGATCTCGAAGAAAACTGGGGATGCGCGACGCATAATCTCGTTCAGGTGATGGACTCCCTTTACAACGAAAATCTGAATTTTATAACGATGACCGGCGGCGCCCGTGACTGGCAAGTTGAAGCGGAGTATCTTGACGGCGCCGAGGCGATCAACGCCGAATACGATCAGATATGGGAGGTTCACGGAAAGCATGACGGCGAAGAGCACGGCATAATGAAGCTCGTCGAGCCGACCGGTATAGGCGGCTTTGAAAAGGCGGATATGTCAAAGCCCAAAACGCTTACCGCCTTTATTGATTACTGTTACGAAAACTACCCCGCCGACTGTTACGATATTATACTGTGGGATCACGGTGGCGGTTTTGCGAGCGGATACGGCGTGGACTTACGGTTTGAAAACATTGATTATATGACGATGGCGCAGATTATATCCGCGTTTGGCGCAAGTAGGATGATAAAGGACGGAAAGAAATTTGAAATAATTAATTTCGACGCCTGTCTGATGTCGGGCATCGAGATCGCCGCGGCGCTTGCGCCTTTTACCGATTATCTTGTCGCTTCGCCCGAGACCGAACCGGGCTACGGTCAGGAATACACCTCCTGGCTTGACGCCGTCAGGGAGAAACCCGAAGCGGACGGCTTTGAAATCGGCAAAAATATCGTCGATGGGCTTAAAAAATACTATGATGAAGAATTTGTGGTCGATGCGACGCTTGCCGTTATAGACATGAAACAGTTTATCTCACGGCTTATGCCTAAGCTTACCGAGCTTGATGAGATTTTGCTGAATGAAGCAAAAACAGTCGGCGCGCGAAACGGTCGCTACAATTTTTACGATGAATTTTATTCGGTGACAACCGCGTTTGTTTATTACGGCGGCTTCGGTTCGCTTTATGATTTCGGAAATCTGGTCGGCTCGCTCAGCTCGCCGCAGTCCGAAATGGATAATTCTTCCGCGGAAGAAATTGAGAATCTTACGAACGCTTATACCGACGTCGCTTTGCAGATCCTTTCTATCCTCGGTGATAACGACGGAAGCGGGGACGACGTGATTTATGCCGGCGAATCGGAGATTACGAATCAGAGGGTGAACGGATATTACATCCGCGGGCTCGACGGAGAATTTGAAGAGCTTGGCGAGGACGGGTATATCACGGTTGACCCAACGGGATTCAGCGTCTATTTCGGCGACGGGGATATCAACGGTGCTGTGGGGTACGTAGACACGGTCGCTAAGGTTTTGAAGCTCACCGATGATGACGCGACGAAACGCTTTTTCGTAAACCGCGCCCTTGCCGCCGCCTATTACACGCTTTTAATGCGGATAGGGAAGATAGTTTCCGAGCTTTCTGAGCCGGCTGAAGAAGCAATAACGTGGGAAGACGTTTGCAAGTACATGGAAGAAAGCCAAGACGCCGACGTACATCTTGGCATAGATTACCTTTTCAAGTTTATTGCCGAATATGACGATGATTTTGAGTCAAAAGAAGACGTGGCGGAGCATTTTTCGCAAATCGTGACACAGCAGGCGAAAGAAGCTATCAGTCTTAATAAAATCGCCGTTAAAAAGCTTATCGAGGCGGACGGCTCGTCGAATTATTACCAGGTGACGGTAAGCGACGCTTCGGCGCAGTCGCTTATGAACGTTATTTCCGCCGCGGAGTATGAGGTCGGGAATTATTTAAGCGAAGTGTTCAACGAAATTATGAATCGGTTTTTCGGTGACACTCCGGCGGACGAAATCTTTACGAACGGGATCCGCTTTTCAACCGAGATATATGAGGGCGAGCTTGATTTTAACCGGTATTACGAGAAGTTCTACGAGGACGTCGCCGAGCTTTACCGGCGGCTGTACGTCTCCACCACCTCCGTATGGATAGTTCCGAAAACGGAATCGTATTGTTTTGTTTTGACCGACGCCGAGGGTGTGGTACATCCCGCGCATATAGCTTACAGAGACAGGTCAAAAAAGCGGGCGCTTGTCCCGATTCAGCTGTGCTTTGACGACGGCGGTTTCAAAGACGCAAATCTCTCGATTTCCCTTGGCGATAACGGCTGGGAAATAGAAGGTCTTACGTTTTCCGACAGCGACGCGCGCTCATTCTTCCCGATGGACAGCGATTATTTTATCGGCGCGCGGTATTCGACAGAGGCGGGCGTAGCGGGCAGTGACGGTAATATGTATATGATACCGATTTCTCAATTTGTCGAAATCGATATCACCAAGGAAAACTGGGGAATTACGCCCGGTTGGAAAAGGGTGGAAGATGTAAGCGAAGTGCTTACCGCCCTGCCGCATTATTTTATAACCGACGTGTACAATTACTGGGTCGACGTTACCGATTTGTTTGCCGCGGCGGATTCCGCGGCGGAAGAGGGCGACGTGGCGCGTACGCTGGACAGCGCCGAGTTTTCCGTGGCGGAAGCGGTATACAACGGCGAAGAGCAAACCCCGGAAGTTACAGCCACGTTTGGCGGCGAACCGCTTACGAAGGACGTCGATTACAAGGTCCTTTATGACGGCAGCGTAGAGCCGGGCGAGGCTTACGCGGTAGTTATCGGTATAGGAAATTACTACGGCACGCTCTATCTTCCCTATACCATTGTGACGGTTGATGAGACCGTTACGGTCAAGGTTGACGGGCAAGACGTCGGCGAGGAAAACTATACCGTAAAAGAGGACGGCTCGGTCGTGCTTAAAGACGGTTTCCTTAAAAGGCTTGCCGCCGGCGAACATACTCTTACCGTCATTAAAGCGGGAGCTCAGAACGTGACGGCGTTTACCGTTCCGGATAAGGGCGTAGCTTATGAGATCTCGCCGCAGACCGGCGACCCGGTCGCGTCTTATCTTAAAATAACGCTGACGCTAATGGCTTTCTGCCTGCTTACGCTCGCCGCTTTAAGAGTAAAAAGAGAACAAATATAAATAACGGACTTGTTTAATATAACCCGGGTCTTTCGTTTACCGAAAGACCCGGGTTTTGCGAGTGTCGAAAAAGTCGACACTCTCCTGGACGGAAGTTCCGTTCGCCGAAAATTTATATGATTTTCGGACTGCACTCCACTCCCGCCAGTACCACCCACGCCCCTTGAAAACCGCCCTTTTAAGGCGGTTTTCGCCCACAAGGAGTTTTTCCGCCGCACATGTCACCGGAAAAACAAAATGCGTAGCTCACGCTACGCGAGTTGTATAATTTAGGCTTTTTGACAGACTGATAACCCGGGTCTTTCGTTTACCGAAAGACCCGGGTTTTTTATACGGTTTTGATGATTTCACGAATGGTCTGCATCGAAAGGTCGACCGAAGCGATTTCATCCGCGCAGCGCTTTAATTCGCTTTTGATGAGGTTTTCATCCGAAATGTTCTTTTTATATTTCAGCTGGTGTTCGAGCGTCGCCCAAAAGTCCATGGCTATTGTTCTGATTTGTATTTCGGCGGGGATGCCGTATTCTTTCAGCCTCACGCAAAGGTGAATACTGCGGTAGCCGTTCGGCTTCGGGTGTAAAAGGTAATCTTTCTTTTCGATTATCTCTATATCAGGCTCGTTTTCGAGCTTTTCGACGATGCTTAAAACGTCGCTTGCAAAAGAACAGATTATCCTGATTCCCACGGCGTCGTAAACGTTGGTAAGAGCCGATTCGAGGGTAGTGGGGAAACCGCGCAGGGCAAGTTTCCTTTTCATACTGTCGGGTCTTTTGATACGGGAACAGTAATATACTATCGGTTGCAAATCTTCACCCGAAACTCCGCCGTTTTTCATTTCTTCGGCGATAGCTTCAAGTGTTGCCCGCGCCGCTTTAAGTTTTGCGTAGTCCTCCCTGTAGAATTCTTCAAATGTCATAAGGGTTTTCCTTTTTGTGTTATTTTTTGGTTTTTAGCTCATAGGCCACGTCGGAAAGCTTCGATACCTCGGGCGAGTGGGTCACGATTATTACGCATTTGCCCTCGTCGGCAAGATTCCTGAGTATCCGCATAATATCCTTTTGCGTATCGGTATCGAGATTTCCGGTAGGTTCGTCGGCAAAAATGATATCAGGCTCGTAGGAGAGGGCGCGCGCTATCGCGACACGCTGTTGTTGCCCGCCCGAAAGTTTGAGTATGCCGCGGTCGAGGTCCTCTTCTTCAAGGTTGACCTTTTGAAGCAGCTTCACCGCCTGCTCCCTTTTGTTTTTGATTTTTTTGCCCGAAATATCCATTTAATGTTTGAGATAATCATACGGCACTGACTTAAAATATACTTAAAAAAGCGGCAAATTTTTGCCGCTTTTTTCTTCTTCTTTTCTTTACTGCCTGATAGGCAAAACCGCGTATATGAAAAAGTCAAGACCGGTTTTCGTAGTCGCCTCAATGGTGCCGCCGTGCGCCTCGACTATTGCCTTTGCTATTGAAAGACCGATACCGTGACCGCCCGTTTCGGAGTTCCTCGAATAATCGGCGCGGTAGAAACGGTCGAAAATATTATGCAAATCGTCGGGGCTTATTTTTTCGGTTGAGGTATTGCTTACCGATATTACCGCCGATTTTTTTTGCGTTTTAAGCCGAAGGGATATTTCGCCCGCCTCGGGCGAATATTTAACGGCGTTTTCGAGCAATACCGATATGAGCCTGCGAATCGCGTCGGGCGAGCCGTAAAGCGAAATATCCGGCTCGGCTTCAACGCTGAAAGCTATGTTTCGGTTTATCGCGGGTGCGCGGAAGGCGGCGGCGGTCTCGGTTATCAGGTCGGACAGGGGAAAATCGATTTTTTTAATAGTATGCTCCGATTCTTCCATCTTTGAAAGCAGTATAAGGTTGTTGGTAAGCTCGGTGAGCCGCGTTATCTGCTGGCGGATATCCGAAAGCTCCTCTTTTTCACCCTCCGATTCGAGCAGGTCGACGTTGGCGTTAATAATGGTGAGCGGCGTTTTTATCTCATGCCCCGCGTCGGAAATAAAGCGTTTCTGTTTTTCGTAGCTTTCGGCGATAGGCGCAACGATTCTGCCGGCGGTGAAAATAAACGCGATGAAAACTATAACACAGCCCCCGAAGCCGACGATTACGCTTATCCAAAGGAAGCTGTAAAACGAATCGAGTTTTCTGCCGCAGTCGAGGAATATGATTTTTGTATTGCCGTCTTCGGTGACTTTAAGGTAGCGGAAGCTGTCGATAAAGCCGCGTGTTTTACTGCTTGAAGTCGCCTTTTTTATATAGCTTTCAACCGAATCCTCGTCAACCGATATTATCCGCGAAAGGTCGGATTCGAGCGTTTCGCCGTCCTCTGAAATTTCAACCGTGAAAAATCTCGATTCGTAAGGGACTTCCGGCGACATTCCGCGGGGAACGAAATCGACGTCCGGTTTCGGCGCTTTCATATCCTTTTTATCTTCAAGCATGGGTATACCCGGATTTGAGAGAACGTCGAGGACCGAATCGGCGTCGGCGGCGACCTCGTGGTAGTTTACAATATTCATAATCAGTACGAGCACCGACATAAGAATAAACATAAATACCGTGCCGATTATTAAAAATTTCCGTTTTAATCTGTTAATCATTGCAGTCCTCCAAAGAGTATCCGGCGTTGCGGGATGATTTTATCTGTATATCAGCGCTAAGGGCGTTAAGCTTTTTGCGGAGATAGGAAATATACACCCATACGACGTTTATTTCCGCCTCGTTATCCCAACCCCATATTTTTTCCATAAGCATATCGGTTGAAAGCACCCGGTGGGGGTTTACCATAAGGTATTCCATCATCTGGTATTCCTTGTTTGCAAGCCTGAAACTGCCCGAGGGCGAGGATAACTCGAAGGTCGCGCGGTCAAGCGTTATGTTTCCGACGGTCAGCTTGGTGTTCGCCTCGGTCTTGCCGCGGGTGATACTGCGGATACGGGCGAGCAGTTCCCGCGTATCAAACGGCTTGGGCAAATAATCGTTTGCCCCGCTGTCGAGCCCTAAAACCCTGTCTTCAATATCCGATTTCGCGGTCAGCATAAGAACGGGTATCTGATTCCCCTCGGCTCTTATTTTTTTAAGTACGGTTATTCCGTCCATTTTGGGCATCATTATATCGAGCACCGCAACGTCGTAGCACCCCGATTGCAGATACGTAAGCGCGTCTTCGCCGTTATAGGCGGCGTCGGCGGAATAGTTGTTCTTTTCAAGTATTTTTATAATCGCTTTCGACAGCGCTTTTTCATCTTCGGCAAGAAGTATTCGCATAAGTATTCCCCCTTTTGTGATTTCGAGTATAACGTTCAAACCTTAAACGTAGTTAAAAACTTTTAATGTAGACTTACTGTCGGTAAGGACAAATCGGTTTTGGAAGGCGATTTTTGTATGGGTCTTGCCTCAAAGCCTTGACATACGTCGGTATGTCTGCGTTTCTCGGCTTCGACCGACGGCGGAAAATCGCTCCTTACAAAACTGCTTCGCACCTGAAAAAGAAAAAAATACGAGAAATTTTTGGCGCGAAGGACGAAGTAAGGCTAGCGCCTTACGAGGACGACAAGCCAAAAAGAGCCGGATTTTTCCTTTCCTCAGGCGTTTTGTCCTTATCAACAGTAAGTCTATTTTCATTTTATTATATTTTCGCGTTTCGGTCAATACGTTGTTGTTGAGTTCGCCTAATTTTATGTAAAAAATAAAAAATTTATCGTTTTTCGATAAAAAAGTATTGACAAACGATAAAACGTGTGCTATAGTATACTCAACGAAAGGGGCGCCGCCCCGAAAAAAAGGAGATATAATTATGGGAAAACTTAACACTTTTACAATGCACGCTTCAAAGGTAATCGAAATTTTCTTTATAGTCGTATCGGTGCTTATGATTATTTCGATTATAGCCGTTTCGGCGGCGGTCGTATGGGCGAACGGCAAAATCCGCGAGAACAACATTGACGTTGTAAGCGAGGCGCAGAAGCTCGTTGAGAAAAACAGCGATATCAGACTCAGCGAAGACGCGTATAAGCTTATAGGCGAAGGACTTGAGGAAGAGCACCTTTTAAGAAAAGACAAAACGGTAAATCTCGCGGTTATTATCGTAACTATGGTTTACGCTCTTATAAACTGCGCGGCGTTTACCATGATTTTCCGTAACATTAACCTGATTCTCAAAACCGCAAGGGGCAAGACCTGGTTCTCCGAGGGCGAAACGCCGTTTCAGAAGGATATTACCCGTATGATAAGAGAAATAGGTATATTCCTGCTGCTTACCGCGGCGATAGGGTTTATAATGTCCCTGTTCGTCTCGACCGTTACGGTACAGCTTGTTTACGTGGTGATAGGAATACTCATGCTTTGCCTGTCCTCGTTTTTCAGCTACGGCGAGCAGCTTCAAAAAGAGACCGACGGTCTTGTGTGAGGTGACGACATGGGAAACATAGTTCTGCGGCTTGACCGAATGATGACCGAGCGCAAGATTTCACTCGGCGATTTAGCCGAAAAAGTCGGTATCTCAAACGTAAACCTCTCAAAAATAAAAACAGGCAAGGTAACGGCGATAAGGTTTTCGACGCTTTCCGCCATTTGCGAGGCGCTTTCGTGTCAGCCGGGCGACATTCTCGAATACGACCCCGACTCGCCCGCCGGTGAATAATATGCCCGCCCTCTTCGGAGGGCGGTTTTTTGCGCGGTGGGTAAAAAAGTGCTTAAAACCTTGATTTTATCGGGGCGTTATGCTAAAATTTTCGTAAGGACTTTGAAAAACGGCAAATTTATAAACGGAGGAACGTTATGGATATTTATGATCCTAATCAGTGGACTGTGGAATTTGCAAGGCAAAGAGGAATTTTTTGCATAAA
>JAFZIW010000137.1 GCA_017554125.1 Clostridia bacterium
ATGCGTAGAATTCGGAATACGGCTCGTTTCCCGCGTTGGCAAAGCCTTCGGTTCCGCCCTTGTAAAGATAAATACCGTCGTTTTCCATAAACCGCCACGCTTTGCGCAACATACCTTGCGTGGTGAGCTCCGGCGAAGTGGTGAAAGCTTTATTTGAAGTGCCGACGCCCGTATACGCAACTAACGATAAAACTTCGGAAAAGCGGTTTTCATAAAGATTAAACTCTCTGAAAGTGCCTTCAAAGCCGACCGGTACGACCCAGTAACTGTCGTTAAGGGATAGCCCTTTACATACGTCAATAATACCTTTTGTATTGTTAACGCTCAGTCCAAAGGTCTTTAATATTTCATCAACAAACGCGCGGTTTTTAGGTATAACACGGCGTTCAAGCCATCTTATTATGCCATCGTCGCTCAATTCCAAATCCAAAGGGAAAAGATTCTCTTTGGATTTATTTACCGATAAAATATTGGCTTTTAATCCCTCTAAACCCTTTTCCTCAAGTGAAAAAGACAGTAATTCTTCATCATATAAGCGAAGCGAATAGTTTTTATTCATATCAGCAGTCCTTTCCTCTAAAAGCATATTTACATCCTTGCCGAGCGCTTCGGATATTTTTATCAGCAGGTCGAGTGAAACGTTCTGTGCGCCGCTTTCAATGCGACAGATATTTGAACGTTGTGTGCCTACTAATCTTGCCAGTTCAGTTTGGGACATATGCTTTTCAAGGCGGGCTTCGGTAAGTTTTGAAATAATACGTCGCCTTGTATGAATTAAACTGTCATCTCTGGTCATTATTTCACCACCCTCGGGTATATGTTATCATATTTGATAACAGTTGTCAATAGTGATATATATGCATACTTAAGGTAAATTCTTATGACGATTACCCGCTTTTTATGAGTGAAAATACTGATTCTGTTTTGAACTGAATGGTAATCGACCGGCTGACGTTGGTTGCCGGCTGCATTACTTATCTTTTGCAGCAACGCGCGTCAGCGCAAACCGAGCGTGTCAGAGATTGTCTAAAAATTTGACAACGCCGAAAAAACGAGTATGCTCCAATTGGAAACAGCGGAAAATAGGTTTTCTTTTTTTGCGAAGATATAAAAGATTATATAGCAAAATAACAGAGTGCTCAAAATTGCCTGTATTTATCGCTTTTTTCTTTTAAAAAAATTGCGCTCAGTGCAATAAGCGGGGAGGTGAAGATATGAAAAATCGATATAAACGCTTCGTTCTTGATACATATACAAACACTACCAAAAATGAAAACGAAAATACTGAGTGAAATAGGTGGTTTCAATTCCACACAAACGCCGTATTTAAGCGGTTTTTTGAGCGGAAATGGTTCACTCTGTCCGCCGCTTTTTAACCTTTGAGTTAAGGGCGGCTATGTCGGCGGACAGACAAAAAAGAAAATAATAAAGAAAAGTAAAAAACCAATCGGATTTGCTATGGTTGGCTTTGGCGCAGATTAGAGATAATGCCGATATATTTGGTTTTTTTAACCGGCGATGAAACGGCACAGATCGACAAACTGAACAAAGGCGTTCGCAACTACAACGGCACCGAGGAAGACCTTGCGCGTTACGTCGCATGACAGTCGATTTACGAAGCAAAATGATATAATGTGGTAAACTTAAATGAGCGACATACGCAGGGTATGCCGGTCATTCTATACATTGTTCCTTACTCAAAATTCGCAGTTTTCAGATGTTGCGCAGTTTTGTGTAAAGCAAAAATCCTATCACAATGTAACCTATTGATTTTTTATCATGACCTGTGGGGATTCATAACAGCATACCGGATTGAGCAATGCCGTTGCCCAGAGGTCAAAAATCGGCTATTTTACAATATTTTTTGTCAGTTTTACACTGTTTTCCAGACTTATATATGTGCTATAAATAATTATATTGTTTAATTATGCGAAAAAATGTTTTTCATAGGATCGCGAAGGTAATTATGAATTAGACTAAAATCGGCGTTCCGGGTCTTAATTGCCGGTCAAGTGTGATAAACTGCCGCTTATATCAGTTCCAAACGTAGCGGAAATTGGACGCGGTTACTGAAATGCTCAAGGAGAGGTATTATGTTTGATTATTTTTCTTATGCCAAGGAAATAAGAAGGGAGTTACATAAATATCCCGAAATCGGATTTGATTTGCCGAAAACTCTGGCTCTGGTTCGCCACGAGCTTGATGAAATGAATATACCGTATACCGAAAAATACGGAAAAAGCAGTATTGTTGCTACTATAAACCCCGGTAAGCCTTTCACTATTGCATTACGGGCTGATATGGATGCTTTGCCGATCAAAGAGGAAACAGGGCTTGAGTTTGCGTCTAAAACTGAAGGACAAATGCATGCCTGCGGCCACGATATACATACGGCAAATCTTTTGGCAGCAGGCCGCAAACTTAATGATATGCGTGATTCTCTTAATTGTTGTGTAAAGCTGCTGTTTACTCCCGCCGAGGAATACAGAGTGCCGGGCTGTGCGCTGATGGTGGAGGACGGCGTAACAGATGAATTTGATTGCGCTGTGGCGTTTCACGTAGATACTACTATGAATGTGGGTCAGGTCGGCATTATGCCCGGCGGAATAAATGCAAATTCAACAGGTATTGAAGTAGAGTTTTTTGGCAAGAGTTCGCATGCTAACGCGCAGCAAAAAGGCGTAGATGCAATTCGTATGGCTGTAGAAGCTTATATTGGACTCGAGCTTATGCTTGCAAGAGAAGTGCCGTCAAATGAGCCTGCGCTTCTGAATATCGGAACTTTTCACGGAGGCAGTGCGAATAATATCGTAGCCGATTATGCAAAAATCGCGCTTTCTTCGCGCACTCAAAATGATGAGCTTTCAAAGATTATGGAAAAGCGCATTAAAGAAATCTGCGAAAAAACAGCAGAACTTTACGGGGGATCGGCAAGAGTAATTGTGACAAAGTTTTTGCCTTATGTGGATTGCAACCCTGTTATGACTGAATGTATGCGCAAAACGGCAGTAAGATTATTTGGCGAAGAAAGTATATTGCCGGGGAAGCGCACTATGGGCGGTGAGGATTTTTCTTTCATTTCAAGAAAGAAGCCAAGTGTTATGTTCAGATTGGGTATCGGCAGAAATGTTGAAGAATCACCGATAGCTCCGCTGCACAGTTCAAAATTTTCAGTCGATGAGGACTGCTTGAAGTATTCTATTGATTTATTTGTTAATTTTGTTACAGATTACCAGAATGGAATAACCTTTTGAATTAGTCAGGGCTAAACAGAACTATGTGCATTACGATTTAAAGAAAAAGAGGTAAACAGAGCGATGAGACCGAAGATCAGAACGCCTTATTTTGAGGTTGGTACAAAAAATTACGTTTGGGGCGATAAACTGCTTGAATACGCCGTAGCGGCGGACAAGGCGGCGGAGAAATACGATATCGACGTTTTATTTATTTGTCCCGCGCTTGAAATCCGGCGTGTAGCCGAAAACACAAAACATCTTTTTGTGTTTGCTACTTATATGGATACACTTCGTCCCGGCAGAGGATGCGCCGATATCCTGCCGGAGGGCGTAAAGGCGGCTGGCGCCGTTGGGGTAATGATAAACCACTGCGAAAAGCCGATGAGTCTGCCGCAGATGAAAAAGACTATTGAAAGAGCGCGTGAGCTTGATATGCTGGTCTTTGCCTGTGCCGATACGCTTGATGAGGCTAAGGCGATAGCCCAGCTTCACCCGGATATTATAAACCCCGAGCCGAGCGAGATAATCGGCGGCGGTAACGGCGCAAGCCCGATGTCTTATGTAAGAGACTCAATACGGGTTATTAAAGAAATAGACCCTGATATTATGGTTGAGCAGGCGGCGGGCATTACAAACGGTCAAGAGGTTTATGATTTTATAATGGCAGGTTCAGAGGCGGCTGGCGCCGCTTCGGGCATTATGAACGCAAAGGACCCTATCGCCATGATAGATGAAATGATAGCCGCCACCAGAAGAGCGGCGGACGACCTGAAAAAGAGGGATTGATATGGTATACAAAAAATCTTTAACGCTTAATTCAAACCACAGAGCGGTAACCTTTCACGATATTACCGACAGTGTAAAGGAAATCGTAAAAGAATCTAAGATCAAGGACGGTATCGTAGTAGTCTATTCGCATCATACCACCTGTTCGGTTATTACGCAGGAATGCGCTTTCGATATGTCCATGACCGGGCTTGAAACGCTTCAACAGGATTTGGTAAATGCGTTTGAAAAGTGGATACCCACATGCAGATACGAGGGTATGTATCTTCACCCCGGCAAAAAGGCGCTCGATTTTGCCGAGAGCGTGGGTGAGGACAACTTCGGCTGCCATAATACCGACGCGCATTTGCGTTCCTCGATAATCGGCAGAAGCGTTACGGTGGTAATAGAGGACGGCGTCCCTGATTTAGGCGAATTCGGCAGAGTTCATTTTATCGATTTCGACCAGACGCGCGGCAGAACACGCACGGTTAAAGTTATGGTGATAGGTGAGTAGTATGGAAAAGGTGAAAATAGGATTTTTGCCTCTGTATGTCAAGCTTTACGATGACGGCGCGCCTAATATGCGCGTGCGTATTGACGCATTCGCCGATAAGATAGCTACCATTTTAAGCGAAAAGCCGGGCGTCGAGGTTATTAAAGGCGATATTTGCCGACTTGAAAGCGAGTTTGAAAAGACGGTATCGGGTTTTGAAGAATCGGGTGTAGACTGTATTGTTACGCTTCACCTTGCATACTCTCCCTCTCTCCAAAGCGAAAAGATACTTGCCGGAACTAAACTGCCGATTATAATACTTGATACCACACCTAATTTTGCTTTTACCGATGACGATGATTTATCAATATCATATAATCACGGTATACACGGCGTTCAGGATATGTGTAACCTGCTTGTAAGGAATAACAAACAGTTTTTCATCGAAGCCGGACATTATGAGAAAAGCGATGTTTTAGACCGTGTAGTAAAGCGCGCTTTCGGCTTTAGGGTTTCAAATAGGCTGTACGGCGCGAAAGTCGGCAGAATAGGCGGCGAGTTTGCCGGTATGGGTGATTTTTGCGTCGGCGACGGCGTTTTTGAAAAGCTCGGTATAAAAACGATAGAAATGTCGCGTGATACGGCGAAAGCGTATATGCGTAAAGTGTCCGAAGAGGAAATTGACGCTCAAATCGCTTCGGATAAAGGAAAATATGCCGTTGACCCGGATATTGACAAAGTATTTTTACGAAACGGGATAAGAGGCGATTTGGCGGTAAGACACTGGATAGAAGATAACGCGCTTACCGCGTTTACCGCAAATTTTTTAGGAATTAAAAAAGATTTTGGTCTTTCGGGTATGCCTTTCGCGGAAGCAAACAGGGCAATGGAGCGCGGTATAGGTTACGCCGGCGAGGGTGATATTCTCACAGCGGCTTTGGTGGGCGCGCTTATGAGCGTAAGCAAAGAAGTTTCGTTTGTTGAAATGTTTTGCCCTGACTGGAAAAACAACCTTGTTTTTATAAGCCACATGGGTGAAATGAATACATTGCTTGCTGCTGAAAAACCTAAATATACGGTAAAGCCGATGAAGTATTCGGATATTGATACCACCTGGCTTTGCGGCACTTATAAAGCAGGTGGGGCTACCCTTATTGATTTAGCGCCCTTAGGCGCGGATAGGTTCAGAGTTATAACTTCAAAAGTTGAAATGAAGGAAATGGATTGCGAAAAATACCGCAAGAACTCTACCTGCGGCTGGTTTGAACCTAAAAAGAATATAGGAACGTTTCTTGAAGATTACAGCAAGCTTGGCGGCACTCATCATCTGGCGCTCGTTTACGGCGATATGCGAAAGCTTGCCGAAACCTTTGCCGCCGTTCGCGGATTTGAATACTACGAGATTTAATCAAAAAACAGTGTGATCATTCACGCTGTTTTCGCATAGGAGGGCTATTATGGTAACGTTATCAGAATATGATAAAAAGGTTTATAAAACCGAGCTTAAAGGCTTTTTACCATATGAGTTTATAGACTGCCACACCCATATCTGGAAAAAAGACTTCCCGCGTGAGGGCTCCTCAAACGGCGGCTCAACCTGGACTCGAAAGGTTGCGGAATACTTGGAGGCGGAGGAACTGCTAAAGAGTTATAAGGTTTTGTTTCCGAATAACAAGGTCACTCCGCTTGTTTTCGGCAGTTGTTCAAGGCATATACCGACCTGCAACGAGTATGTGAAAAACAAGTCAAAAGAACTCGGTTTCCCGGTGCTTTTCAGAACAAGTTACGATATGACGCCGGATTATCTTGAAGAAGAGGTCAAAAAAGGTGGCTTTTTAGGACTTAAGCCCTATCTTTCAAACTGCCCGCCGTATATACCCGCCTCGGAAATCAGGATATTTGATTTTCTGCCGCATGAACATTTGCACGTTGCCGATAAAAACGGATGGATAGTAATGCTCCATATTCCGCGCTCAAAGCGGCTTCGTGACGCCGTTAATATAGCGCAGATAATGGAGATCGAGGAAAAGTATAAAAACTTAAAGCTCATTGTTGCACATATCGGCAGAGCTTATGCAAAAGAAGATATCGGTGACGCATTCGATATTCTTAAAAATACAAAAAACCTCGTTTTTGATTTCACAGCCAACGTTTGCGACGACGCCATAAAGGCGTGTATCGAAGCGGTCGGCACAAGGCGGCTTCTTTTCGGCTCCGATTTACCTATTGCTTTTATGAAAATGTATCGCGTTGTTGAAAACGGCGAATACTTTAATGTCGTTCCGCACGGGCTTTACGGCGACGTTACTGGCGAGCCGCATATGCGCGAGACTGATAATAAAGATGTAACTTTTATGATCTATGAACAAATCCTGGCGTTAAAGCGTGTAGCGGCGGATATTAGTCTAAATGACAGCGCAATAGAAGACATAATGTTTAATAACAGTAAAAGAATTATCGAAAGTGTGAAATAATGGATCTGCTTATTGGTCTTGACATAGGCACTACCGCTATAAAGGGCGTGTTGACGTCATCCGAAGGAAAAATTATTAAAACCGTTTCCGGCGGCTATGATTATTATACCGAAAGCAATAAAAAACTGCAAAAGCCCGATGATTTTATCAACACTTGCTTTTCGGTTATAAAATCGTTGGCTGACAGTAAAGGTAATGGTGACAGGATTCTGGCGATCTGCTCCTGCTGTGCAAGCGGAAACCTTATACTTCTCGATAAAGACGACAAACCCGTAACGCCGATTGTCGGTTGGCAAACGACCGTGAGCGAAGAAGATAAGAACGCGTTTTTCACTAAAGAGGAACAAAGTGCCTTTTATAAAACGGTCGGCTGGCCTATGGGCAGTCGCTTTCCGGCGCTTTACCTTGCCGCGATAAACATTCACGAGCCGGAGCTGATAGAAAAGACAAATACGGTCGCTATGAGCGCGGAATACTTAAACTTTTGCCTTACGGGCAAATGGGGCATATCGGTTTCTATGGGGACGCCGTCGTTTCTTATCGAACAGGAAAAGGGCGAGTATAACCGCCCTTTGCTCGATAAACTCGGAATACTGGACAAATACTTGCCGCCGGTATATGATAAGGGTATGGTTTTAGGCGGTATTTTGCCCGAAATCGCTGAAAGACTTAATCTGTCAACCGATACGAAAGTAGTTCTCGGCAGTTTCGACCACCCGTCGGGCGCTACCGGCGCCGGCGTATTCAGTGAGGGCGAAATGCTTTTGTCCTGCGGCACCTCGTGGGTGGAGTTTTTTCCTGTGAAATCGCGTGAATTCGCAATTTCCACAAAAGGACTTGTTGATAGGTTTATGATAAACGGCACGCCCTACTGCGTTATGAAATCGATAACGAGTATAAGCGAAAAAATCGACCGACTGCGCGAGCATTATTTGGGAAAAATATCGCATAAGGAGTTTGACGAATTGGCGGCGAAAGCACCGTTTGGTTCGGAGGGCTTAACGTTTGATTTTACTGATAACGATTATAAAACCGATATCGGTTACGGTAAAAGCAATATAGCAAGAGCAATTATTGAAAGCGCCGCGTATATTCTCAAATCAAACCTTGAAACACTTGAAAAATGCGGTCTGAAGGCGAAAAAAATCACCATGATAGGCGGCATAAGCAATTCGCCTGTTTGTGTAAGGATAGTATCAGAGGTTTTAGAAAAACCGGTAAGCGTTGTAAACGGTCAGTGCGCCGGGGCTGTAGGCGCGGCTTTGCTTGCGGGTGTTGGTATCGGTATATATGAAAACGAAGAATCGGCTTTTGAAAAGCATTCGTTGAATAACACTTGATATATACAAAGATTGGGGGAGCAAAAAGAATTATGAACAAGTGTATAAATAATAAAATGGATGATTATGCAAAACGGGCGCTTGGATTATATAATACGACCACTGTAAACCGTGGCGAAACAGCCGGCAGACCGTTTTGGAATATTAATTCTTCACAATTCATTTTTGCCCCTGCGTTTGGGTTTCCGAGAATACCGGCTGCCAAAAAATATTTATTTATTGCAACCGATAAAAACAAAGTTGAACATAGATTTACCGACAAATGTCCGACGGCGGATCTGATACCGGTTTGGTGTGAGATACCTACGGGACTGGTTGAACTCAAAGTTTACGGTATTGACGGTGATGAAAATATTGTTTCACCTTGCGGTGTCAGGGCATTTTTTAAGGCTGACGGATTCCCGGGGCGTACTGCGGTTCCCGAAAAGGAAAAAAGTTATAAAGAATGTTCGATGGCGGCACTTAAATTTGTGATAGATAATCCCTCTTACAGATATTGGATCGAAAAGGGAATCCCGGACCCTGAATACTATCACAACGTTTACCCGTCAAAGATG